>CAZVAO010000041.1:0-19081 GCA_964625175.1 uncultured Clostridiaceae bacterium | reverse complement strand
GCAGCTTGCACCCCTGAGGCAACACCGGAGCCGCAAACACCGGATGCCCCTGAACTCAATTTCCCTACCGAGCATTATTCAGAATCTATGGTCGGTACCACTCTTAATCTTTACGGGGTAACAGACAACGTGCGCCCCATCCTTGACGTCTTCACCGAAGACACTGGCATCATTGTTGAGCATCTAACCATGAAAAATGGTGAGATCTTGCAGCGGCTTGAAAACGAGAAAGAATCTGGTGTTGTGATTGCCGACCTCTGGTTCACTGGTGGCGCAGATACCTTCATCAACGCTGCTGAAAACGGCTTGCTCGAGGCATATGTGACACCTGAAGCTGCGGCTTTAAGTGATAACATGAAAGATGCAGATGGTTATTGGCATGGTACATCTTTGACACTTGTTAACTGGATTGTGAACAAGCAACTTATTGAAGAAAACAATTTAGAAATGCCGAGTTCTTGGGATGATTTGTTGCAACCAGGGCTCAAAGGTGAAGTCTCAATGTCTAACCCTGCATCTTCAGGTACCGCTTTTAACGTTGTAACCGCTATGCTTCAGACAAAGGGTGAAGAAGACGGTTGGGCCTATCTCGACCAACTCATCGATCAAGTTCCCTTCTTTACCGCCCGCGGGAGTGACCCTTTGAATATGGTTGTCAATGGAGAAGCTATTGTCGGCATTAACGCTAGTAATGGTGACTTTGAAGTTGAAAATGAATATGATCATATCGCTATTGTTTACCCAGAAGATGGCACCGGCTGGTGGCCCCAACCTGCTGCAATCGTGGCTGGCACCCAGCATTTAGAGGAAGCAAAAGTCTTCATTGATTGGCTTATTTCTAAGCATGGCATGGAAGTCGTTGCTGAAAAGCGCTATGCCGCCGTTGCACGTACCGATGTTGAAATCCCTGAGGGTATTGTCGATATCAATGATATCGTCTTATTCCCAGCCGACTTCAAAGCTGGTGCTGAGCAACGCGATGCGATCCTTGAGATTTGGGCATCCAAAGTTGAATAGGATTTAAGCCGAGTGAATGAGAGTCGGCCACCCGCCGGCTCTCGTTTTTTTGAAGGGACGACTACCATGAGGACACGAGGCCGCCGTTTTACCCCCTTCCATTTCTTCTATATCATGATCGCGCTCTTTGCGGTCTATTTTGCTTTTCTGCCAGTTGCTAGTGTGGTCGTTGAAGGGCTGGGATTGACCTTGGAAGCCAAGCAGTGGGCCTCTATTCTTGAGCACCTGGCACGTAGCCTCAAACTGTCACTTCCCGTCACCCTCCTGGTCACCTGCCTGGGAACGGTCATCGCCTTCACCCTAAAACGTATCCGTTTTAGAGGGCGGCGCCTGCTGCGGCTAATCTCCCTGCTACCCTTGATCAATCCGCCTTTTGTTGGCAGCCTGTCCTTCATTATGCTCTTCGGTAAACGGGGCCTGATTACCCACAACCTCTTGGGTCTCACGGTGAGCCCCTTCGGCTACGTCGGCATCTTCACCCTACAGGTATTGGGGCTAACCTCCTTCGCCTATATTCTGATCAGTAGCGCTTTGGAGTCTACCGACACCTCACTGGAGCAGGCAGCTCGTAACCTGGGGGCTTCTCCTTTTCAGGTATTGCGTGAAATCACTTTCCCTTTGATGGTTCCAGAGATTGCAGGTACCGCCCTGTTGATTTTCCTAACCTCTATGGCTGATTTTACAACTCCCTTGATTATTGGAGGTGGTTATCAGACCTTATCTTCCTACCTGTATATTCAAATTACGGGTCTTTATAATTTGGACATGGCAGCTGTTTCAGGATTTATTCTTCTGATCCCCTGTTTGATTGTCTTCTTCGTGCACCGTTTTTATGTGAGTAAAAAAACCTATTTTAGCGAAAAAAACTACAACACCGATATTGAATTCACCCAACTGAGCCCAGCCATACGTAAGACCTTCATTGGCTTAACGGTTATATTTCTCAGTTTTATTACCATTAAATACGGGTTCATTATCATCGGTTCCTTTACGCAACAGTGGGGCTACAATTATACATTTACACTTCGCCACATGGTGCAAGCTTTATCTGAAGATATTGCTCCCTTCTTTAACAGCCTTAAGCTCGCCACTACAGTTGCCTTAGCTTCCTCTTTTATTGGCGTGTTATTGGCCTATATTTTACAGAATAAGTCGGTCCCTTTTAAGAAATTGGTTGATCTAATTGCTACTTTACCGGCTGCTGTTCCAGGCATTCTCTTCGGCATAGGTTATCTTTTGACCTTCAAGCACCCACTCTTTGGCATCGGTAAAACGATTCTACCTAGCCTTGACCCGTGGATCTTGCTGGGAACAGGCATCATCATCTTCATTATTTGCATTGCCCGGTATCTCAATATTGGACTCAAAGCAGGTTATGCGCTGCTTAAGCATCTCGATCCCCATCTGGAGGAAGCCTCTTATAATCTCGGCACCTCCGAAACAAGAACATTTTTCAGTGTATCGCTCCCTTTGCTTAAACCCGCATTTACGACAGCTTTTTTTAAGAATTTCACATCCACTATGACCACACTAGGGGCCATCATCTTTTTACTGCTCCCCAGCAACAAGGTGGCTGTACAGCAAATTTTCCAGAGGATCACAAGCTCTGAGATTGGAGTTGCCTCTGCTATGGGCCTTATGCTTTCTTTGACGAGTTTAATTTTTTTAGGTATTTTTTATGTGCTATTCCATCTCAAAACAATGATAGGGCGGGTTACAAATGAAAGTAGAAATTAAACATATTACTAAGAAATACAGTGAGCTAGCAGCCGTCAATGACGTGTCCCTTGAAATTAATCAGGGAGAGCTTTTGGCCTTACTTGGGCCATCCGGGTGTGGCAAAACAACCCTACTGCGGGTGATTGCTGGTCTGATTGAACACGAAGAGGGGACGATTATAGTTAAAGGGAAAGACATTACCAACCTGCCACCCCAGAAACGGAATGCAGCACTCGTATTTCAGTCCTATGCCCTCTTCCCCCATATGAACGTGGCAGAGAATATTGCATATGGCTTAAGACATAAAGGATTGAGCAAACAAGCGATTCACGAGAAACTCACCGCGATTTCAGCGACCGTAGAGCTTGAGGGCTATCTTCAGAGACAAATTCATGAGCTAAGTGGCGGTCAGCAACAACGCGTCGCCTTGGCTAGGGCATTAATCCTCGAACCAGACATCCTGTTGTTTGATGAACCACTCAGCAACCTTGATGAAAAACTGCGGGTTAATATGCGCCAAGAAATTAAACGGATCCAAAGCCAGCTCAATATCACGAGTATTTATGTCACCCACGATCAAAAGGAAGCTCTCTCCATTGCGGATAAAATCGCCGTTATGAATCAAGGAATCATCGAGCAAATCGGCAGCCCTGATGAGCTCTATCATCACCCGACCAATACTTTTGTTGCCAATTTTATCGGCAATGCGAACTTGATTGAACCTGAAATAGTTCACCACAACGGGTCTCAATACACCGTTAAATTATTAGGGCGCACCATAGAGGTGGTTTCTAAGAGCAAATGCTTTCAATGTCTAGTCCGTCCTGAAGAAATCTATCCCGATCCAAACAGTACCACGCGTGTGCGTATACAATGGGTTGAAAACCTCGGCAACATCCTCCGCTATACCCTTGTGCATGAGAACGACCGACTCTTTATGGATCGGTTAAACCGTATGGATACAGAAAATTACGCGATTGATGATGTGATTACCATCGCCTTCAATCAAGAGGCCGTTAAAACAGTAGATGTGCGGCTAAATTCGAATCAATAAATTCCCAAAAACCTCAACAAAGAGGACCCGCAAAGGTCCTCTTTCTATTATATTCTGTTGCGAATCATCACTGCGCATTCATAGACAATCGAATGACACTACTTTGCCAAGAAAGCAACCCCATCAGTATGATAAACCTTTGCTCTGCCGTTAAAGCGTTCTACAGGTTCACCTTCAACTTCACCAGCCAACATTTTTTCGGCACCCGCCAAGAGCTGATTGACAATCGTCGCTGGCACTCTGAGGTCATGGTGACTCGGGTAGATCCAGTCGATATCCTTGATCATTTCTTGCATTTTGAGCATACTCGCGTGATAGGCATTGAAGTTGCGTCCGGGTCCAAACATGTAAATTGGACCTGGCTGGAGGCTGTCTCCCCCAATCATTATACGGTGTTTGCGGTCTAGTAGAGCGATGCTCCCAGGGGTATGCCCCGGGATGAGGACTACTTCAAAGTGATAATCCCCTACCGTGACCTTATCGCCTTCCCAGATCGGTTGCATCGTAACAGGCGCTTCATTTTTTGATTCATAATAATCAAACTCGCTCGGATGCATGAAGCGAATTGGGAAATCATCTGCATCGCCAGTGTGGTCACCATCTGCATGGGTGTATATCATTTTGACTGGCAAATGTGAATGTTCTCGAACTTGCCTAAACAGATTATTTCCACCTCTACCTGAATCAATCAATAAGACGTATTTATCATCCAGTAACATGAAACTTCTAACGCCATCCTGTTCGATACTGAAGAAACCATTGTCAATTTTTCTAAATTCAAATCTTTCCATGCGCTCTTTCATTCCTTTCTAAATTTTTCACTCATGGTGCTTCATCCTACTTCTTGTCACGTTATGTGTTCTGAGATTCTTATTCTAGGTCGGTTGTTTCACGGATCATGCGGCGGATATCTGCATCACTATAGGAAAGCAGTAGGCCAAAGTCATAGGCCACTTGGAAGCGAGCTTCCCCTTCGTATTTGCCGTCAGCAATGAGTTGGGCTTTGCGGTCTTTCAACGCCTGATACCTGGCTAAAACTTCAGGACTTTTATAGAAGAGAATATTAAACTTATTGCGATTCATCGTTGCAGGGAACAGGTCAGAGAGAAAGCCAACATCTTCATTACAACAGAAAATTCCCCGTTTATCCGCGATTTCTTGGGCATAAACCATGTACTCATCGCGAAGTGCACGGTCATCGACAGGGGCACCCAGCGCCATCTGTTTTGCGCCACAGGCGACGACTTCGGCAAAGGCCCCCATCACGCCCACAACTCTAGAGAAGGTGTCTATGACTCTTTTTTCATCACCGTAAAATGCCTGTCGGTCATCAGGTGCTAAGAATTCCTCCACCTCAAACATGTAGCCCTCGGGTCCCATAAACAATAAACTCTTAATTTTCAGCTTTTCACTATAGTGAGGTTTATGCGTAAACTCAATCCCAGCAGCTTCTAAACGGCTTACCATCTCATCATGGTTTTTAACGACTAGGCTCGTTAATACGCCATCACGGGTTGTTGCTTTGCACGCTCCCCTAGAGCGATCCACAGCACCAATATAGGCTCCCGAACAGGCCTCATAGATCTTAGACCAGCCCTGATCACAAACCAGGGGTAATTCCAAGGTCTTCTCAAAGAAATGACATGCTGCCTCTAAATCATCAAAATACAAAAAACTAATTTTACCGTAGATCTCTAACTTTGCCATTGCGTTGCCTCCCAACACGTATTACTCAGAAAACGAAAGCTCTTTCGCTATTTCTCGTATTAAGTATTTCTCTGAAATATTGCGTAATCCTTTAGATATACGAAATCTAATACGAAATTATATCATTTCTGAAGTATGTGCTATAATTTTGATAGCCATTAATAAGCTCGAACTCAGTCTAGAGATTAAGGATGTGAATGATGAATTCTATGAATCTTAAGGTAATGGATCTTCAACTTTTTGTAGGCAGACTTCCCCAAGATGCGCGTATACCCAACTGGGCATTGCAATCCGAGTGGTTTTGTCTAACGAGAACCGATGATGAATTATCGATTGTGTGCCCGATTCAAGCCATTCCGCCTTCCACCAGCATTGTCTTTGAGGGCCCTTGGCGCGCACTTAAAATTCTCGGTCCGCTAGACTTCTCACTTGTAGGTATCCTCGCTAAGCTTGCTGCTATACTTGCCGCTGCAGAAATTAGCATTTTTGCGATTTCAACTTACGACACAGACTATGTTCTGGTTAAGGAAAATCGAATTAACACGGCTGTCGCTTGCCTCATAAAAGAAGGATACATAGTCATAGAATAGCTTGTTATTTTCTTTTTGACTGCTGCTATATCTGCGTCTATTGGGCGTGAAAATTTTAGAACACTTGAACGTATCAAATTGCTAAAAATGAATGATCGGTTATTGAATCGAGCTTACGGCAACTGCCTTCAGCCACCTTGTCCTAGGTTAAATCTGTAAAAACCGCTTTCTTGTTGTCATTTCAAGGTTTTAACTCAATGACATCCTCGTATTTTCTACTTAAATTATCTGCTATTATTCTTGTACACCTGTAAAAAAAGAAGTATAATTCTAACTATTGCAGAAAAAGCTTTCTGCTGAAAAGAGTTATTCTTCAAGGGGGTATCAATATGTCCACCCATATCGACAAATTAAAATTGTATGGTTTTAACAATCTGACTAAAACGTTAAGTTTCAATATGTATGATATCTGTTGTACCAAAGATGTTTCAGAAAGAAACGCTTATATATCGTATATTAATGAGCAATATAACGCCACGAGATTAACAGAAATTCTGACCGATGTTTCTTCAATTATTGGTGCCAGCATTCTGAATATTGCCCAACAGGACTACGAACCACAGGGAGCCAGTGTCACCATGCTGATCTGTGAAGGTCCGATTTGTGCTATGCCTGAAAAGGAATCAGTAGCCGCTCATTTAGATAAATCCCATATCACCGTTCACACCTATCCCGAATATCACCCGATTGATGGTGTCTGCACATTCAGAGCGGACATTGATGTTTCCACCTGTGGTCATATTTCACCACTGAATGCCCTCAGTTATCTGATCGATAGTTTCGAAGCTGATATTATGACCTTGGACTATCGCGTCAGAGGTTTTACACGCGATATCGATGGCAAAAAATTGTTTATTGATCACGCCATTACCTCCATTCAAGATTATATTCCAGAGGAAACGAAGACCACCTATAATATGATTGATGTAAATGTTTATCAGGAAAATATTTTTCACACGAAATGTCAACGGAAACGATTTAGTTTGGATAACTATCTATTTGGAATCGATTCGGAATCATTGGATGAAGCCGCACAAGCTGGCCTTATTAAAAAACTGTCAGCTGAGATGAATGAAATATTCTACGGCCGCAACTTACCACATCAGGATTAATTGGGTACTATAATGAAATTAAATAACCACATATCTGCACCACTTTATGCCGCTCTAAACACCTATTCCAAGAAGGACATTGTGCATTTTGATGTACCTGGTCACAAGAAACGCTATGGCCCAGGGTTAATTGAGGCGTTTGGCAACCGCTTACTATCCCTAGATGCGAACTCAACCAAAGAGCTCGATATCGTTAGCAAGCCCATCGGCGCAATACGTGAAGCGGAAGAATTGATGGCCGATGCCTACGATGCCGACTATGCCTTTTTCCTCGTGAATGGATCCACTTCAGGTGTTCAATATATGATTATGGCAGCCTGTAATCCTGGCGACAAAATCATTCTACCACGCAATGTACATAAGTCCGCTATTAATGGTTTAATACTTACAGGTGCCGTTCCCGTTTTTATTGACACAGATGTTGATGATGTATTTAACATTAGCAAAACCCCCACTTTAGCAGCCATAAAAGAGGCCATGGATCAGCATCCAGATGCCAAAGCGATCTACATCACCTATCCAAGTTATTTTGGGATTGCCTGCGATATTCAGGCCATTGTTGACTTAGCCCATGAACGTAATATGGCAGTACTGGCCGACCAGGCCCACGGGGCACACTTCCCCTTCCATCCTGATCTACCGATTAGTGCATCGGCCGCAGGTGCAGACCTAGCCACCGTCAGCCTGCATAAAACGGTTGGGTCGCTGACTCAAAGCTCTGTTTTGCTTCTGAGAGAAGGTTTAATTCGCAAACATGATGTCAGAACGATTATCAATTTAATGCAAACAACGAGTGCCTCCTATATTCTCATGGCCAGTCTTGATTTAGCTCGCAGGGATCTGGTTTTGCACGGCTTCCAAAGATATGATGCTTTGCTTCAGGAAGTGAATAACATCAAAAAAGAAATTCAGGCACTCCCTGGCTTGGATGTTTTGACTGGGACTTCTTCAGACTTAGTGGGCAGTTGTTCTTATGATGAAACCAAAATCGTTTTAAAGGTTAGCGATCTGGGTCTTAACGGCTTTGAAGTCTATGACTTGTTATACAATGAGTATGGTGTTCAGATGGAACTGGCTGAAAGCAAAATAGTGCTTGCTGTTGCCGGGATCGGCGATGATCACCAAACCTTGGGACGACTTTTAACGGCCCTACGCAAGCTCTCGGCGAAATACGCCAATCGGCCAAAACGAAGCGTTCGCACAACCTTCCAGGCTTTTGAGAAACCTTACTCAATAATGACGCCACGCGAGGCTTATTATTCATCCCACTCCATGGTTAAAATTGAGGACAGTGCAGGAAGAATCAGCGGCGAATCGGTGATGATTTATCCGCCGGGCATTCCTCTCATCATACCGGGTGAAGTAATCACCCCTGAAATTATCAGGCACTACCTATATTATAAATCACAGGGGTGCATTATGGTAAATGATGAGTACAGCCCTGATGTGATTAAAGTGCTTTCAACCGAGTAAGGAGGTTGCTTGTGAATTCAATCATACAAGAAGATTATGCGGCCGATGTCAGTTTTATTATCCGTCCGAAAAAACACCTGCACAGCGAAAGAAGCTCCTTTCAGCAAATTGATTTCTACCAAACAGAGACCTTTGGCACCGTCTTTACGCTCGATGGCCTCATTATGGTGACCCAAAAAGATGAATTTGCCTATCATGATATGATTTGTCACCCTGCATTTGCTGTGCGACCCGAGATCAAAAAAGTGCTGATTATTGGCGGCGGTGATGGCGGTACGGCACGTGAAGTTCTGCGCTATCCCAACGTTGAGATTGACATGATCGAAATCGACCAACGCGTGGTAGACTTGTGTCAACAGTACTTGCCGCAAACCGCACAGTCTTATCAGTCAAATCGACTCAATTTGCAGTGCAGAGATGGCTTGGCCTATGTCGCTGAAACAGCTTCCAACACGTATGACTTAATATTGGTCGACTCTACCGATCCAATAGGTCCTGGGGAAGGACTATTTTCTACTGAGTTTTACCGTGACTGCTATCGCTGCCTCAACGAAAACGGAATCTTGATTAACCAACACGAAAGCCCTTATTATGCAGCCAATCGCCGTGAGATGATCCGCGCCCACCAGAAGATTACTGCAATCTTCCCGATTGCGGAAATTTACCAATTCCATATGCCCACCTACCCATCGGGTCACTGGTTATTTGGATTTGCTGCGAAACAGGTGCATCCAGTTTCTGATTTCAAACCAGCAGAATGGCAAAAGTTTGGTCTTAAAACCGACTATTATAACACCGACTTGCACATTGGGGCTTTTATGCTACCCACTTATATTAGAGAGGTTCTAGAAAATGCTTAATGTGATGAAATACAACTTTATTGGATGCGACTCCGATTTTAAAGAAGCCGATACGGTCATCTTCGGAGCGCCTTTTGAAGGGACGGTATCTTATAGAAGCGGAACCCGCATGGCACCAAACGCCATCCGCAGCAGCTCCTATGGATTTGAAACCTACAGTCCCTATCTGGATCAAGATTTAACGGAATGTCGGATTCACGATGCGGGCGACTTAGATTTGCCCCTCGGCAATACGCCAAAAATAATGAATTTAATCGAGGAGACCGCTGCGCAGATCGCGACCAGTGGCAAAAAAATGCTGATGACCGGCGGCGAGCATCTCATTACCTTCCCCGCAGTCAAAGCGCTTCATCAGGTTTATCCCGACCTCTGTGTCATTCATTTTGATGCCCACACCGATTTACGTGACACTTTTTTTGGGGAGCATTTATCACACGCAACAGTCATACGGCGAGTGTGGGACATCCTTGGGGATCACCGCATTTGGCAATTTGGCATTCGGTCTGGATCACGTGAAGAGTTTTCTTGGTCAGCCGCTGGTCATACCACCATGGAGAAGTTCTCTGTGAATAGAGTAGCTGAAGCGGTTCAGGCCATTGGGAACCGTCCAGTCTATCTCACAGTTGACCTCGATGTATTAGACCCCTCAGTCCTTCCAGGAACAGGAACACCTGAGCCAGGTGGTGTGTCTTTTAAAGAATTGCACAATGCCCTTTTATTACTGAAAGACCTTAACATTGTTGGTGCTGATGCGGTTGAACTCTCACCACCTTATGATCATAGCGATGCCTCTACTGTTGTAGCTTATAAGATTGTGCGTGAAATTCTGTTGATGATGAATCCGTCGTAACCGTTTGCTAGAAAGGCGATTTCTGTGAAAAAAGTGAATTCAGTTTTTGATGTACTCGGTCCCATTATGATTGGTCCATCCAGTTCCCATACCGCAGGCGCTGCACGTCTCGGTAAAATCGCTTGGAGTATCGCTCAGGAAGATGTTATGTCCGTTAAATTCTACTTGCACGGCTCTTTTGCTAAGACCTATAAAGGTCATGGCAGTGATAAAGCCCTTTTAGCAGGTATTTTAGGTATGTCTCCATTTGACGAAAATTTGAAAAATTCTTTTGAAATCGCTAAGCAAAAAAAGATTAGCTACGAGTTTATTCCAAAGGACTTGGGGCCTGTTCATGCCAATACGGTTAAAATCGATATCCTCGATTCTCACCAGAAACTCACGACCATCACGGGATCATCCATCGGCGGAGGCTCAGTCTTAATTAATGAAATCAATGGTTACGAAGAAGTCGATATAACGTGTGATTACTCCACATTAGTGATTCGACACTTCGACCGCAAAGGTATCATCGGCAATATCACCAGCTGCCTCAATACCCATAACATCAATATTGCACGAATGAAGGTTACTCGCCAATCGAAAGGTGAGATTGCTCAAATGATTATTGAAGCCGATGATTTTATAGGTGAAGCGGCACTAGATGCCATCGAGAAAATAGAGAACGTCATCTTGGTCATAAAAATCAATCCTATTAAGAGTGGTGATTAATATGTATAATAATGGATCCGAACTACTCGAAAAATGTCGTGATTTAAAAAAATCTATTGCCGAATTGGTTATTTTGGATGAAATCAAGAATACCGAAACCACGCGCGTAGAAATTATCGATAATTTGAAAACCATCTTAGAAGTCATGCAACATTCAATTGCGTATTGTGTGACTCATGATACCCCTACAATGGGTGGGATTATTGGTGGTGAAGCCAAAAAACTCAATACCTATCTGACGCATAGCAAACCACTATCTGGCACTTTGATCAGCAAAGCGATGGTTGGTGCTTTCGCCTGTTCCCAATACAATGCATCAATGGGGAAAGTCTGTGCGGCCCCCACTGCTGGTTCCTCGGGCATCCTTCCTGCAACTCTAATCACGGTTGGTGAGGAATACCAGTTGAGTGAGCAAACGATTCTGAACGGCTTGCTAACGGCTGGCGGGATTGGTAAGATCATCACTCAGAACGCAACGGTTTCGGGAGCTGAGGGTGGCTGTCAGGCAGAATGTGGCTCTGCGGCGGCTATGGCGGCTGCAGCAATTGTTGCCATGTTAGGTGGAAGCCCTGAGACATCTTTAACCGCTGCCAGTATTGCTTTAAAGAATATTATGGGGCTGATCTGTGATCCCATTGGCGGCTTAGTGGAATCCCCCTGTTCTAAGCGCAATGCCTCAGGTGTCGCCAACGCAATCGTCTCTGCAGAAATGGCTTTGGCAGGCATTCAAAGTGTCATCCCCTTCGATGAGGTAGTCGAGAGTATGTACCATGTCGGAATTAATATGCCCACCCGCTTTAGGGAGACCGCCGAGGGGGGAATTGCAATCACCCCCACTGCTTTGAAACTTGTACAGAATTTATACTCTAAATAGTACAAATCACTCCTTGCTCTAGCTTCAAGCCATGACAAACTGGATCGCAACCCACTATTAATGACCCAATGGTTGAAAATAAATGATGCTGAGTGTGAGTTCGCTTGAAAAACACCCTCATAACTGTTATAGTAACTCTATATTACCATATTTTACTCATATCTATAATTCAATCCATATACTCGCCTTATTTACAATCAATCGTTTTCAATTCACGCCTATTATCGATGATTTAGATTCTTACTAGGGCTAAGCCAAAGAGGTATCCACCTATGAAAATTCTCTTGCACAAAATACGCAATGAATACGACAGTCTACTCATGCACAAGCAGATGTTCGAATTGGTCAAAAGAATTATTCATTTTATGATTATCACCTCATTTATTGCCAGCGCTGCTACATTACTTTATAATTTTCTCATCGATTTTAGCGTCTATAATGTTGCAGCTCAGCTTTTCATCATGAGCATTATGTCCATCCTATATTATTTTTGGAAAATCAACACCCACCCATTCACTTTAATCATTTACTACATGGCTTTCTATTTCATAATTATCCTTCCAATGATGATCGAAATATTTCCGACGCAGCATATCATGATCCTTACTTTCATACTTTATTTGTTGATCATGATTATTTTAACAACGGATGGGCTGTTAAGAATCCTTTTATTTTTCTCAAGCCTCCTTATTATAGTGATTTGTGACTTGAATATTATTCTTAGTATTATGAGCAACCCCCAAGAATTCGTGAAATTTGCGGGTGCATTTATCGGTAGTATGATACCTACCAGTATGATTATTGTTACGGTGTGGTATTTTAAAGACAAATACACAACAATGAGCAATCTCCTTTATGAATCATCGATGGTCGATTCTCTAACAGGCGCATATAATGTAAAAGTTTTTCAACAGGTCATCAAGAAACATAGGATACTTGCTGAAACTCAACCAGCCTACAACTATTCAATTGCCATGTTTGATATTGATAATTTCAAAAACGTTAACGACACATTCGGGCATGCAGTTGGTAACCAGACCCTTAAAGGGTTTAGCCATTTAGTTCAAAACATGTTGCGTAAAAATGATGTCTTCATTCGCTACGGTGGCGATGAATTTATCCTCCTACTGCCTGAGCTTAACATCGAAAGTGCCCACAAAGTCTGCACCAGAATTATTAAACAGCTGGATTCTAATAGTAACCTATTACTGGACGGTATTAACCTTACAGTCAGTGTTGGTATTTGCGATTACCATCAAGCCCAGCAAATTGGCACAGAAATCACCAAAATTGCTGACCAAAGGATGTACGAAGCCAAGAAAGCGGGTAAAACAAGAATTGTCGCAGAGTAGTGAACCACTTGCTTGTAGTAAAAGCAACGATTGACTCACTAAGTGTCTACATTTATTCATTTGCTGCCTTAACTCACCGCTAGAACAGAGAGTGAACTATGGAAATCAATGGTCTCCAAAAACTAACTTTATTGGACTACCCAACACAAACAGCTGCTACCGTTTTTCTAAGTGGCTGTAATTTCCGTTGCCCTTTTTGCCATAACAGCGACCTTGTACTACCCAATGAGAATGCCGATCTGCTTGCGGAAGAAACCTTTTTCGCATTTCTTGCGAAGCGGCAGGGACTATTAGATGGCGTTTGTATTACTGGAGGGGAACCTACCCTACGACCTGGACTTATTGTGTTTGCCCAGAGAATCAAAGACATGGGCTATCTTGTAAAGTTAGATACAAACGGTACGA
Source organism: uncultured Clostridiaceae bacterium (assembly GCA_964625175.1). Lineage (GTDB taxonomy): Bacteria > Bacillota > UBA994 > PWPR01 > PWPR01 > CAZVAO01. The sequence goes on along the minus strand of CAZVAO010000041.1, from coordinate 5,357 downwards.
AACCCGCTGTTATCTGCGCGATGATTGAGCATAATGTAGTGGATTACATCGCCATGGATATTAAGAATGCTCCAGAAAAATATGCGCTCACCGCTGGGATACCTACCATAATGAATGCCACCATTATTAAAGATATTTCCAATAGTATTGAAATCATAATGAATGCCCCGATTCAGTACGAGTTCAGAACAACAGCTGTACGTGAACTTCACACACAGAATGACTTCCAAGCAATCGGTAAATGGATTAAAGGTGCTAAACAATACGTTATTCAGAACTTTGTAGATTCTGAAAAGGTTATTAAGTCTGGGTATCATGGTTTTAACAAACTAGAACTGCAAAGCTTTCAAAACCAAGTGAAACCCTATATTAAAAACGTTAAGTTACGTGGAATCTAAATTTAACTTAAAAACACTACAAATACAACATTTTGTGTCATTAAAAATAATCGACCACTATATCTTGTGGTCGATTTGCTTTTTTGTATTGAACATCTTTCTTAATCATGCTATGATTAAGTACAGCTGAAATACTAAATAGGAGGAGATTGTATGTACCAAGTTGTCAAAAGAGACGGCGAAATTTGTGATTTTAACTTATCTAAAATTAGCACCGCAATTACCAAGGCTTTCCAATCACAAGCATTGCCTTATAACCAAGACATCATCGATTTATTATCATTAAAAGTTACAGCAGATTATGCTGAGAAAATAGTAGATCAAAAAATAGGCGTAGAGCAAATTCAAGATAGTGTCGAAAGGGTTCTGATCAAAACGGGATATTCCGAGGTAGCAAAAGCCTATATACTCTACCGAAAACAACGCGAAAAAATTCGTAACATGAAATCTACTATACTCGATTATAAAGATTTAGTAAATTCATATGTTCACGTCACAGATTGGCGTGTCAAAGAGAACTCTACTGTATCTTATTCGGTCGGTGGACTGATTCTGAGCAATTCCGGTGCCATCACAGCTAACTATTGGTTATCTGAAATCTATGATGATGAGATCGGTAATGCGCATAAGAACGCTGACCTGCACATCCACGACTTATCCATGCTCACGGGTTACTGTGCGGGTTGGTCGTTAAAGCAGTTAATCGAAGAAGGTCTTGGTGGTGTGATGGGGAAAATTACTTCCAAGCCAGCCTCCCACCTTTCGACGCTTTGTAATCAAATGGTTAACTTTTTAGGCATTATGCAAAATGAATGGGCGGGCGCACAAGCTTTCTCTTCCTTCGATACTTATTTGGCACCTTTTGTTAAAGTAGACCATTTATCCTATAAAGAAGTCAAACAGTGTATCCAGTCATTTATTTACGGTGTCAACACCCCGAGTCGCTGGGGAACGCAAGCCCCGTTTTCAAACATAACACTGGACTGGACCGTTCCTGATGACTTAGCCCATATGCCAGCGATTGTCGGCGGCTCAACGCTCGACTTCACTTATGGCGATTGTAAAGAAGAGATGGATCTGGTCAATAAAGCCTTCATCGAAATCATGATCGAAGGGGATGCCAACGGTCGTGGTTTCCAATATCCGATTCCCACCTATTCCATCACGAAAGACTTTGATTGGTCTGAAACAGAGAATAATAAATTACTCTTTGAAATGACCGCCAAATACGGCACACCTTATTTCTCTAATTATATCAATAGCGATATGGAACCCAGTGATGTGCGCTCTATGTGTTGCCGTTTACGCCTTGACCTTCGTGAATTGCGCAATAAGTCAGGCGGGTTTTTTGGGAGTGGCGAAAGTACCGGTTCAGTTGGCGTCGTGACCATCAATATGCCGCGGATTGCTTATTTAGCTAAGGATGAGGCCGACTTCTACACACGTTTAAATCGGATGATGGATATCGCTGCACGATCTTTAGATATCAAGCGTAAAATTATTACGAAACTCATGGGTGAAGGATTGTACCCTTATACGAAGCGTTATTTAGGTACATTCGACAATCATTTCTCAACAATCGGCTTAGTAGGGATGAACGAAGCTGCCCTTAATGCTCCTTGGCTGGGCGTTAGTTTAGAAGATGAGAAGGGCCAGCAATTTACCATTGCTACCTTAAAACATATGCGTGAAAGATTAAAGGATTATCAAGAGCAGTATGGGGCTCTATTTAATCTCGAAGCTTCACCCGCGGAGTCAACGGCTTTTAGGCTGGCAAAGCATGATGTTGCGGCTTACCCAGAGATTATCACGGCTGCCAAGGAAGGGGAAACCCCCTATTACACCAACAGCTCTCACCTGCCTGTTGGCTATACAGATGATATCTTTGAAGCCCTCGCTATTCAAGATGAACTGCAGACCCTCTACACATCTGGAACGGTTTTTCATGCCTTCTTAGGCGAGAAATTGCCTGATTGGCAATCAGCGGCAAACTTAGTTAAGAAAATTGCCGAAAATCATCGACTTCCCTATTATACGTTATCGCCAACTTATTCTATCTGCCCCACCCATGGCTATATTAATGGTGAAGTACGGACCTGCCCTGATTGTGGCAGAGCTACTGAGTTATACAGCCGTATCACAGGTTATTATCGTCCAGTGCAAAACTGGAATGATGGAAAAGCTCAAGAATATCAGGATCGCAGAGAATATGATATTGGTAGCAGTAACGTGCGACCATTGGCCGAACGAGACCAAGAAGCGGTCCGTGCAAAAGAAGATCAGCAAGTGGGTGATTTGAGCAGTAAGCACGTTCTCTTCACCACCTCCACCTGCCCTAACTGTACCGTTAGCAAAGCCGACCTGAGGGACAGTGGGATTGACTATCTAGAGCTTAATGTGAAAGACCATCTTGAATTGGCTCGGCAGTTTGGTGTCATGCAGGCGCCTACGCTCCTCGTCAAAGAAGATAATCAAGTTCGTAAGATTATCAATGCCTCCAATATCAAGCAGTATATTTCTGATCTCAATTAATTAGTATTCAGTTGTAGAACCACGTATAGGCCCTAAAAAACGGCGCTCTTAAGGAACGCCGTTTTTGTGTAAGCATTATTTTAACAGATAGTCTAAATTCGTGATGTCACCCAGCTTATAAATCCAAAACCTGCTGAATCTCCCGTTTATTTTTGAGAATCAAAAACGCTTGATCCGCATATTTTGCTCTTAACGCTAAGATCTGACCTCGTTTCGTGTGTGGGAAGTCCCAGATATACTTCAAAAATGCTAAGAAATCCTGATTGTAGCGCTCCTCCAGATATTGCGGAAGGTCCTCACGTTTATTGCCATGCCGATGGATGACCCGCCAGAGGCACAACCACCGACTCGTATCTAAGTGAATTACTAGGTCCGCGGCTTGCCAGCGTGCTTCCATGGTACTACTGTAATTGCCATCGATAATCCACTGATGACCACTGATTAGTTGCTGATGCTTTTCTTCCCACTCCGCCTTTGGTGTATTGACCCAGTTCGGCTGCCAATATTCCACGTCTAAATGAATCAAGTCATACCCCAATGTCTTAGCAAGTGCTCTTGCTAAAAAACTCTTCCCACTTCCGGGTGACCCCACAAGCATTATTCTATTGTAATCACGAATGTCCATCCTCTACCCCGATTCCATCTTTATAAAACTGAATAATTATTTAGCAAACGAAGCGCTTTAGAGATTGCCTCTCTAAGACAATCATTATAGCACAGACATTCTTACTCCACTACCCGCTTCACACCTAATCAGAGGCGATCCTCGAAGCTCTTGTGGCACTATGTATTCCGCTGTCTAAACAAAGCAAGTGCTTGTGTTCACCCTCACCATTATGTTGTCATCCACGCGAGCTCCCCCCAGTCCGCCACTACGTGCACCATATATAGGGGCCCTTAGCTTGTAACCACTTGCCACTGTAATAGTCTTTTATTCTATCATCTACTCTTCAATTGGAGTATAATGCAATTATTGAGTTAATGGAGGTGTATTTATTGACACTCTTATATTTATTTTGTGGTGCTACGTTGGCTGTTTCCGCTGCTTTTGACAAAGGAAAAACCAAACAGGCTCTTAAAGCAGGATTTAAAATGTTGTCTAATGCGTTACCAACTTTTCTTGCTTTGATTTTATTCATGGTCATTTTACTTTACTTCGTGCCAGCAGAAAATATGGCATCTATGATGTCTACAGGCAATGGCATTCTGGATATGATTACTGCAACCATACTCGGATCCATTGCAGTGCTGCCTGGCTTTATTGTGTTCCCCATCGCAGGAATCCTGAAGGACCTCGATGTCAGCTATCTCGTACTGGCGGGTTTCACAACTTCTTTGATGATGGTTGGTATTGTTACTTTTCCACTTGAGAAAAAGTATTTTGGCCATAAATTTGCTCTTTATCGCAATATTGCAGGTTACATCATTGCAATCATCACGACAATTGTTATCGCCTTCGTGCTTGAAGGAGGCCTCTAATGTCAACTAAAGATAAGCTGGTTTATGGAGCAACCTGTGTTTTTCTCGCTGGGAGTGCCATTATGTGGGGGCTCGGCAACCCAATTGGTCAGCAATTGTTAACGAGCTACTGGACCTATGTCAAGTTCATCCTAGCTGTCATGCCTGCCGTCTTTCTTTTAGTCGGACTCTTTAAGGTCTGGGTCAAGGAAGAAACCGTCACCAAATATATGGGTGATGCCTCGGGAGCAAAAGGCTTCCTTATTGCGATCATTCTAGCTTTCAGCTGTGTAGGTGGTTTGTTTGCCGCCTTGCCAACCGCTCAGGCACTCTATTCAAAAGGGACGCGCTTAGGTGTTATTTTCACCTATCTAAGTGCAAGCTGTGTCTGTCGAATCCCTATGACGCTGTGGGAAGCATCATTACTGGGCTGGAAGTTTACAATTACCCGCTATGCTGTTGCTATTCCTGCCATTCTAATCAGCTCTTTGATTTTAGAGAAACTACTTAAAAATACAGAAGTGCCGAAAAACAACTTCAGCTAAATGCCACCCTTACTAGCCCATCTATCTAACTCAGGAGTCAACTTCAACAAGTAGGGTTGATTTCTTTTTTATTCTCTTTCATGGGGACAGGTTTCCTGTATACAGATGGACTGGAACATTGTAATACATGGGGACAGGTCAGCTGCACGACCTTGTTCCTTGTGTATTTTACTGTACCTATAAGCTTTAAATTTCTGAACTACTTGAAGACTCTACTTTTACGAGGAACCTGTCCCTATGTAAAATATCCTTATCAACAAACCTGTCCCTATGTAAAACAGAAAAACCTCTGCAATTATTACAGAGGTCACTACTTTCACTTTTATACGTGTTTCTTGATTTCTAGTGGTTCTGTATAGTCAAACTCCGCCCACTTAGCTGCTAGGGCCGCGGCCGCCCCAATAATTTTCTTGCAATTTCGGGC
>CAZVAO010000040.1:0-19110 GCA_964625175.1 uncultured Clostridiaceae bacterium | reverse complement strand
CTACACACCGCCAGCCTGTCAGAAAGCTGGTGGTGGTGCGGTCTTGGACAGAAGATTACGAACGGCCTGCCGCCGGCTTTCAAGTTGCGGTCAGACACAAAATCTATCCCTACCCTGTCAGAAACCCCGTGGAGACCTGTGCCTACAAAAGGTCCTGTCAGGTCAAGGAATAGTAAAAACCCGCCGGCACTATACGAAACAAGTATGTGACCGCAGATTCTTTTACATATGACGTCAAATTCATAACACTAATGCCCCACCGTGTATTCTAAGCACTTCTGACCGCCGACCTGTATCGCTCGGCTAGACTTTCAGAATTGCGCTCAGAACAAGGCGCACGTGAAAACACATCGCAAAGCTATACAAACAGGTATGTTGAGCAAGTGTTTTCGTTAAAAGATGATATGGGTGTAATTGGTAGGACCTTGCCACTGCACGCACTGACCGCCGAGCAGTTTCGTCTAATCTAGGGTTTCAGAATTACCGTCAGGTTAAGGAATAGTAAAAAAAGCCGCTGACACTATACGAAACAAGTATGTGTCAGCGGTTTTTTTGCGTATGACGCCGAGATGGCGGTAATTGTGGAACCTCACTATCGTTGAAATAAAAAAGAGCTATGCTTTCGCATAGCTCTTTTGAGTGACTATCCTTCGATAAGCTCTACATTTGCACGAGGAACGCGCACAATTGAGCCGTCAGCGAGTTTAGCGAACAATACGCGAACCCAAGTCTCAGACTCAACTTGTTGCAATTCTGGTGGTAAACTATCTACTGTTGCAATTTTTCCGAAGTATGGAGCACGAATGATACGGATTAGCGTACCTGTGCCCATACCACCTTCTAAATCAGCATCTTTTTCTTCGATTAGAGTATCATTAGCTACAATAATCTCTGGACGCATTACACCAGCACGAATCTGAGTCGCACCATTGATCGAAGCCATTAAACCGTCAAGCTCTTTTAACATATTAAATGTTTTTGTAGCCATGGTGATTTGCCCAAAACCTTCAGTTAGTACCACTGTGATTGGGATGTCCTCTGTACCTGTGATTGCAACACCGATATCATAACCAAGATAGTCAATTAGGTCAACGTCGATGATTCCACCAGCAACAATACCAGTTGCACCGACTTCTCCAGCTTTTCTTAAAGAATCAGCTGTTACTAAAGAACCACCAATAATAATTTTATCTTTACATTCTGCAGTAATCATGTCAGCAGTAAGCACTTGATCTGGGGATGTAGCAAGCATCATAATCTCACCAAATGCTTCTCCACCTACTCCAAAGATTCCTTGAATCAAAGAAGCGTGTGTTTCAACAATAATGCCCTCTTCAGGAATAATCTCAACCACTTCACCAGGAATATAAGCTTCCACAGCAATAGGTTGTGGTGGTTTACGTATTGTAAGCTGCCCTGTGATATCCGATAAATTGTCTACTACTCCACTAATTGGAGAAACAACTTTCGTGCTGAAAAACTCGATCCCGAAAATGCCAGGCTTCTTAGCAACTAAATCACCTTTTTTTATTTTCTGACCAACTTCAACAACCATAAGATGCTTAAGCATTTCAATCTCTTCTTGCATGCTTACATCGTAATTGAACATCTGAGCCAAGTTCATAGTGATTGGTTCACCTGGAAGCATTGTTTTAGCGACGATGTCATGAGGCAGAACCTTTTGGCCCTTTTCCACTAACACTTCACCTTTAAGAGGCAATTGACGAACTTTACGAACTAAAGTCGAATGGGTTACTTTTAAACCCGGGGTATATGCACTAGCCATTATCCTTCACTCCTCTCCACACTATTCCATGTATGCCCGAAGTGTTTCAATTGGATATACGTTCATAGCTTCTATCCACTCGAATAACTTCGCAACACGTTCTGCAGGGTCTGTAGGAAGATACATTGGGTTACGGCCACGGGCATCAACAACGATTCCGCATAGACCACCTTCAACTTCAACCGTCATACTACTACCCATACCATTACCAACGTTAAAGCCACGAGCAGGCTTGATCTCTAGCGTGCCCTTCTTGCCAACGCCAAGCTCCATACTGGTAATTGAGCCATAAGGAACAGTTACAGAATCAGATGTGCCATCTTCACGCTTAAGACCTACAGTGACACACTCGTTACCTGGTTGAACCTTGCTGAGTGCAGTCGGAACAGGCGCAACGGCAATACCTAAACGGATTAGGCAGTCACGGTCGAATACCTGAGTTGCAGCTTCTGGATGTACTTCTGATAATACACCGAGCTGTGGCATCATAAAGATACTATCAACTGTTAATTTTGTAACACCTTCTGGTTGGAAAGCATCAAGCATCATCATGACAGCTTGAACTCGGCGTGGGGCATGTGATAATACGCCACCAGAACCAATAATCATATTCAAGCCCATTAAGTCAACTAATGTAGCTCCTGAGCCAGATTGGCTAAATGCTTCAGAAATATCACGCTGCTGCTGAACACCTTTAAGGCCTACAGCAAGTGTTTTGTGATGCTCAAATGCGAGACGTAAGGCTTCGCGAGCAATTGCTTGCTCAACAACCAAGTCTTGCAAGGATTGAGGAATCGTAGTTGGTCGAATCATTTTATTTCGAATACGGTTGCGCATTTCAGAAACTTCGATGTGCAATGGTACCCAACGCATAATGTTTTCAATCCCAGTTTCATTAAGAACGTTACAGATACTATAACTCATACCTAAGTTAGCACTTACAGTACGATTAAATATATCTTCAAATACTGAGAATACGTCTGTAGTCGCTCCACCGATATCAACACCAACAATGGTAATGTCTTGAGCACGAGCAGTCTCTTCAATCAGTTTACCTACAGCACCAGGCGTAGGCATAATTGGACTATCAACCCAGGTCATCAATTTATTATAACCTGGAGCTTGTGCCATTACGTGTTCCATAAACAAGTTGTGAATCTCATCACGAGCTGGTCCTAAATTCTCACGTTCTAAAACTGGACGAAGATTTGCTACCATACGTAGATCGGTTTCTTCACCTAAGATTTTGTCTACGAAAGGACGGGCATCTTTGTTACCAGCGAAAATGATTGGGATTTTGAAACCAATCCCCAAACGTGGGCGTGGTTGAGCAGCATGAATCATCTCTGCTAACTCAGCTACGTGAACAGTTGTTCCACCATTGATACCACCAGATAATAAAATCATATCTGGTCGCAATTCGCGAATGCGCTGAATCTTTTGGTGATCTTCGCGACCATCGTTTTGGGCGATAACGTCCATAACAATAGCACCAGCACCTAAAGCAGCACGCTCAGCTGACTCAGCTGTCATTGTACTAACAACACCTGAAACCATCATCTGCAATCCACCACCAGCTGAACTGGTCGATACATAAAGGTCTACACCTTCATTCTCTTTACGATTTGGGTAACGGCTGGTTGTCATAACTCCACCCTCATCCAAATAGTTTACTTCTAGACCTTTTCCATCTAGGTCTTGGTTCTTTAACTCCGCGATTTCTGTGATAGCGTTACGAACGCCCATCGTTACATCTTCAAACGGAGCCTCAACAGTAGTCGGCGCTTCGCCACGTTTCATTAGGCGGTACTCACCATTGTTATACTCAATAAGTATAGCTTTAGTTGTTGTACTACCACAGTCCGTAGCTAAGATAGACTTAATGTTCTTCGGATCTATAGCCATTTGACTCTCCTCCTTGACAATTATACACCTTAAAGATTATAGCATAAACAAAACAGATTTAACAACATAATCTGTTTTGATACACACCAAAAAAGTATACTTTTTTGCCTATTTTGTATAGGTTTTTAAACTTTTTGCTATTTTTTTGACCACGGCCATTTAAAACCGTCTTTACTTTTGCCGCCTTCTAGCTTAGCAGCCTCTTTCAATCGCTTCTGTTTGATGCGCTCTTTGGTCTCCTCTATCTCAACTTCTTTTGCTCTTGCATGGATACGATCAATGAGCAAATTCAAATTGCGACGATCTTCAAATACCTGTGCGTAATCTTCCACTGTGTGTTGTGCACCTGAGAAAACGGCTTCCCCAAATGGTGCTGCTCCATAGGCCATCTGACTAAACAGGAAGCTGAGTGGTTGACCGGTCTCTAAGATAAAAGCTGCTGGTGTAAACAACCCATACCGCTCAATTTGAGAAACCATGTATTCAATCATTTCGTCGCGGCGCTCTTCACTAATCTCTTTGTAATCCCCAAAAATTGGCATCTGAATACCTCCTCTTATTTCCCGGTTACAACAATGCTGCTCCTATTTTGTGGCTTTGCTAATAAATGCATTGAAGAGTGCATCATAGTTGTATGCACTATTCCACATTCCTTCTGGATGCCATTGCACACCAACAATAAAGGAGTCTTTGTCTTTACTTTCAATTGCTTCGATGATCCCGTCAGGCGCAACCCCAACAATATCAAAACCAGGGGCCACATCCTTAATCGCTTGGTGATGGAAACTGTTAACGCGAATCTCTTCACCTAATAGATTAGCAAGCAAACTTCCTGGTATCAGTTTAGCGGAATGGCAGGTGTATGCTCGAGGGGCCAATTGACGATGCTGTATGAGATTCCCCGTACACTGAGCATAAATATCTTGGTAGAGTGTGCCCCCGCAAGCCACATTCAAAGACTGAACACCTCGACATATTCCTAAAATTGGAATACCCAAATTGATGGCTTTATTAATAATTTCAATTTCAAAATCATCCATCAATGGAGAAACTCCACCTAAATCTTTATGCGGTTCTTCCTCAAAAGTGCTGGCCCCTAAATCGGGTCCTCCAGAAATCAATAGTCCATCAATGCCTACTAACATAGCGTCAATAATCGTACTATCATTAACGGATGGTAATAAAACTGGAGCTCCACCAGCTTTACTTACAGCATTTACATACGTGTCATTCTGACGCATAATTTCGGCTTTCCAGTCATGCAAACAAGTGATCCCAATAATTGGCTTCATTTCTCTCCACCTTATCAAATTCTAATGCTTTATCCGTCACATTTTGTGCGACTCCTCAAAAGCTCACCTTTTATTATAATTATATGTTGTTAAAAAGTAAACCAACAAGCAATAAAGTGATTTCATAAATAACCATATCACTAATATTCTTTGTAAACTAAAGGTTTTGCCCAGCTTTTGAGGGAATAAATGCATATAGTCAATCTTCATACCTGAAAACCGACTACTGTCAATACTATGGGATATCACAGGGAATGTCAAGTTGTGAAAAACCCTACAATTTATAAGCTGCATTATGGACGTGTTCGCACCTATTCCGGCAAACATTTTATCACGATTTTTAAAGTGATTAGATCTATTCAATGCGCCTAAATAGCTGAACCCTCAAGTACCACCACAGCGGTAGCATAATCCCGTTCATGACTGATACTTAAATGAACCTTGCTCACATTTAATTCTGCTGCAAGTTTAGCCATTGCTCCGTATAGTTTGACGGAAGGGGCACCACTTGGGGAAGTCAGTACTTCCATTTCTTGAAAGCCAAACTTAATCCCACACGAGAGTGCCTTGCCAATTGCTTCTTTGGCAGCCCATCGCCCAGCCAAATAACTGATCGGATGTTGCCGTTTACTAAACTCTTCTCTTTCGGCAGCTGTTAATAGCCGTTTCTGAAAAGCAATCGGGTATTGATGGTAGATCTTTGCGATCCGAACCAATGCTACGATATCTGTGCCAATATTAATAATCACTAGCCTTCAGCCTCCTTCTAATGAGTACGAGCGCCACAGCACCCAGTGCCGTCATAATCCCAAAAGCAGTCAGAACAATTCGAATCACCATATCATAGAAAAATCCGAGTGGCATCATCTGCAATAAGATATCCGTCTGAGGGTTGAGCATCCATAAATCATTCGTAAACACAATCTTGTGGAATAGTGTAAAAGCACCTGAAAAATCAATCACACTCATCACTAAAGCACCAATGCCAATAGCTGTAAACAACAAAACAGCTCCAAAAACACCGTATAGGATATTCTGCCATCTTCGCTTCTTGATCCACCATAAACTCATAATACTTACTGTTAATACACAGAATTGATAAATTAAATGGGTGATCCCCAATAAGTAGCGCACATCAACCATATGGTGAAGTTCTCGCTCATTAAAGACAAGACGAAGCTGGCCATTGACAACCACGCTCACATCGAGATCAGGGCGTTCTCCCTGCATGTATGTAATCAGAACCGTAGTGATGTTCATTAAATCCGCTTGATCAATCCCAGTGACTTCGGAAATCGCATATTTTTGTTGAGCAGAATGATAGTAAGCCCCATTATAGGCCCAGAAGAACATGGAGCCAAGCAAGACTGCAATGACTAAGAATATAGCAAAAACAAAATGGTAGTATTTCAAATGTCTCATAACAGTCCCAATTCCCTCATTCAAGTATTTTTATACATCATCAACATGCACAATGAACGTACGATGTGTGTTTCTATCGAACATAAGCAGCATCAGGGCAGTCTAGGACCGCCCTGAGACTGAATATGTGCAGAATACGAATGCCTGAGTGGCGGATGAACCACCCTTCACTCATGTTGCAATATTATAATAGATGGTTGAAAAGGAGTTTAAATGTGCCGTGGGTCTGTGCGCGATACTGAGGTGAGATTGCCAATAAAGTCACACTTCCTGCCCCGCGCTGCACAGTAATTCCGACTGCCTGATCAGCAATCAGTTTCTCACCATTCAATTGACCACTCTGTAGCACATCTTTACTAGCATAACGCATAAAGATTTCATATTGTTCCGCATGGAAGCGATCATCTACCTTAAGCACGGGGCTATCCCAGTTAAAGACGATTGACTCAGCGGGCATACCATAGGCGAGCGGGTGCGTGTTGTCAACATCGGTCCATAAGGTTGAACCATGCGTTAGGTATTCTTGATTACTCTTCCCTTTAGTCATATTTAAAACCTTAAGTTTAAAGGCGTTAATCGCTATATCCACCGATTTATTCATCGTCAATAATTTACCACCAGCGTTTACAAATTGACGAATTTGCTCAAGCCCTTCTTCACCTACACCAGACTGATATTGCTCAGGGATGGTATCACCAAACCATTGCAACATCATCTTTGCTCGACCCGATGTTGCCTTGCTCACGTCAACAAACATCGCCTCTTCATCACTTGGAATAATCAACACATCAATCATATCGTTAAGGTTCCCCGCTTTGATATCAGCGTCCATTATCGTCGTATAATCAAATCCAAAATTCTCAAGTACCAAGCGGGTCCAGCCTTCATCGGCATTACCACCCCAATAACGCTGGAATAATCCAATGCGTTGCTTCTCAACTGCTATCAGCTCTACGCCAAGAATATCTTCAGCGGCGACACCAATAAATGCAACGCCCGTCTCATTAGCGATAGCCTGAGCTTCATTTTGGGTTGCAAGAGTGACAAACATACCTGCAGGGTATATTTCCTTGCCGCAGACCAAAGGCTTGATTGTACGCTCAACAGCAAGCCCTTGAGCCATTAGCTTATTGACGGCTAAGTAGCTATCATTGAGTCGCGTATCGAGTAGATAGGCTGGAGCATCGCTGACGACAGGAGCAATTGGCTCTAATTCTTCAACAGCTGTGAAGCACCCTTCGAACGCCTGTCCACTTGGAATCGCTGTAACCCCCATATACTCTGCCACTGTATCCGTTGCAGAATCATAGGCCATTGAGGTGCCATCAAGTTTCGTCGTAAACCACGTGCTTGGGAATAAAGTGCGCCCCAACAAATTTTTAACAACGCCCATTTTAGGTTGACCCAGTTTCACCAAATAGGTCCCTGCAGGGTAACTTGCTGGTCCCACGCAGAAGGGGGCAATTGCTCGCTCCACTTTTATTCCTTGATTGAGCAAGAGCTGAATCAGTTTTCGTACGGTCAGTCGATCATGCTGTTCAGCGGGTATAATGTAGGCGTATTCTTCATCTTGCGAACCGCGATACGTTTGTCGTACAGCCTTATGATACGCGTTCAATAGGACCGTTTTACGATTGCGGGCAGCGATGTCGTTTATAGCAACCGCTGCAATTTTCTGTTGTTCTACGATATCTCTGAGGCGCCACCAGCCACCTGGCCAGGGATTTGGAAAGTTTGTTTGGGCTTGGTATATGGGAAAGCTCTTATCCCCACTTCCAATTAATTGTGTTGGATCAATGTATTTCGGCGAAGCCAAATTGGCACTGGCGGATTCCGAAAGCATGCCCGCAATGTTATGATGATTCGTAATCCAGTGGAATCCAAAGTGTCCCCATGCAGGGTATTGAGCGTCGTTAAGTATGCCTTGCTTCTCATTTTCTTCAAGTTTATAGGCCATGTGCGCCCCATACCATGACAGCTCTCGCCAGGTTAGAGGATCTGCAAAGGGTCGAATAGGATCACAATATGGTGCAATAAAGAAACGGGCACCATAGCTCCCCATGTGATGATGATCTTGATAGGCGTGAGGTTTATATTCTTTAAATACCAATTGGGCCATATACTGCGATTCGACTAAATTAAGCGCAAAGGCATCGCGGTTATTATCGTGCCCACAGTACTTATGATACAGCCATGGCATGCTACAGCCTTCATATTCCGTGCCTAACCATTCCTGATACCAATCTGCAATCATTAATTGTCCGTCAGGGTTGAAACAAGGCACCATCACATAAATAACATTTTCTAATATGCGTAAATTGTCTGGGCAATCCGACACTGCCATATCATAAGCCATCTCTGGAGCCATCTGTGTCCCACCAATTTCTGAGGCGTGCAGGCTCATACTTTGCACAATAATGGCTTTTCCTTCGGCCACTAAGACCTCGACTTCCTCTTCTGTGAGGTCGCCCGGGTCGGTGATTTGTTGATTGATGGCTTTGTAGTAATCGAGTCGTGCTAAATTCTCTGGGGCCGATATAATAACAGCTAAGAACGGTTGCCCCTCAGTTGATGGACCCATGTTGATGACTTTCAAGCGATCACTTTCGCTTTCTATCAGGTAAAAATACTCGACAATCTTATCCCATCTGGCGATTTTTCGGTCAGCACCAAGTTGATGCCCAAAAAAATCCACTGGACTCGTAATGTTTCGTGACATTTTATCCCTCCATTTTTAGAGCGGCATTTCTTTATGTCGCAATTTATCTCTTAGTGATTTCGTTTTCGTCAGGTGTAATTCCTGCATTGATTACAATAAATATGTGAAAGAGTGGGTTAATGATGGGCGATGGGTGATGGGCGATGGGCGAAATTACATAAGCACTCCTTCTCCCTACCCCGTGTCCTGAGAAACAATGGTACAACACGCGTTGCGCATTCAGCGGACGCAAAGCCCCCTAAACCCTAATTAAAAGAGACCACCTCTTGGCAACCTCTCAGAATGTTTAAATAATATATAATAAACCATGGTGCACGATTCACCCTAACAGCTAATAGGTAACCACTAACTACTTGGAGCATCCGGACATACTTGGATAAAATTACAATTGCGACACTGATACGAAGGTTTAGTGACAAAGAATCCTTCATCGTGTGGCTTATTGAGTGCCACATCCACTAGGCATCGCTCCATGGCCTCGATACTGCTATCAAGCAACTCGCGGCACGCACTGATATCCTCACTCGTAAAATTGTAGACCTGACGCTCTCCACTAAGCAGATATTCATTTACACAGTGGATCTGATCGAGCGTTACATCTCGATACCTACTGAGAACATAAAGCGCATAAATAGCCATTTGCTGTCTATTCTCCTCATCGGGTTGACCACTTTTCCAGTCCACAATATAGTACTGCCCTTGGTACTCATAGAGCAAGTCGATGATACAATAGACTTTGTAGTCTCTCCATATGAAATGAGGGAAGGATGTTTCTTCACTCTCTACAATTTGGGCTTTCCCGGCGCTGAGCAATTGCCAAGCTTCCGTTCTGGTAAAATTCTGTAAACACTGTTCTATGCGACTGTTGATACGCCCACCAAACTCTTTTGAAACCCCTTCACCATAATAGTATTCATGGAGCATACTCAGTTTTGTGGGACGCGCCTCCCAAGCGCTGCGCTGATGTAAAGACTGACTGACGGCTTTATTCAAGCCCTTGCGAATATTCTGATAGCTTTCTTGTGCGTTAAAGGCCTTGTTTTGCAGACTTCTATTGATCTCCTCATGAAGTAAAGATCCACTCAAAGTGTAAGCATTCTGCAGTTTACGCAGGCGATAGATCAATTTATTGTGTTCTAAGGCGCTAAACTCCCAGCCATTCCATTGGCCAAAGGTGTTGTAATAATATCTTCGAGGACAGGTGCTGAAGTCCTGAAGTCGCGATGGAGACCATGATTTTTCTGGATAATCGCGATGTTGATACATATTATGCCTCCTCTATCGTCAACAGTCCAGCTGTTGCAGCTTCAAGTAGTGTGGTCAAAGGATTATGCGCCACAAAATGCAACTCATGCAATGGCCGAGTTGCCAATGTATAGAACAGTTTATGATCTTCTTCCGCATTGTAAACGGCACAATCTGCATCCGCTATGATGACTGCATCAAATTCCAATCCCTTGCTAATGTAAGAAGGTAAAACAGTTATTCCCGTTGCAAAATGACGCGATGCTCCTGTTAATAATTTGACTTCTATTCCAAGTTCAGCGAGTTGCGCGTGCAATTGCTTGCAATGCTTCAATGTTTTAGCAATGATTGCCACCGATTCATAATTTTTTGTTGAGAGGCTGGCGATGATCTTTTGTATTGCCCGACTTGGCTCCTTGCTCCTATGTAAAACTGGCATTACCCCTTCACGTTCAATTATTTCAAGGGATGGCTGCGGTAAGATGTGATTTGCCAATTTTGCTATTGCCTTCGTAGAACGATAGCATTTATTCAGAATAACCTGGCGGCAGTCCGCACCGAACACAGTGGTAGCTGCTGTGGCTTCCCGTTGATTATAAGGATGAATCGCCTGATTAATGTCCCCGAGCAATGTAAAATCAGCATCAGGAAAGATTTTTTTCATTATTTCCAATTGAAGAATTGTATAATCTTGCACCTCATCTACGACAACATGACGAACGTTTCCACTGATATTTAACCCCTCAATATAAGATTGGAGATAAAGCAATGCGATCGTATCCTCAAACAGCAAATTGCCTGAATCTAAAGACCGCACCGTAAACTCAGCAATCTGTGTCAAGTCTTGGGGAATCTCTACGTCTGTGAGCTGCTGCCACAATGCTAAATCCGTAAATAACTGATAATAGAGTTGCAAGGAGTTAACATGAGGGGCTGCTTCATAAATCGCTTGGCGCAATCGTTCCTCATTTACTTTGCGATATTGAATGCCAACGAGATAGATGATGCGATTAACAACTTGCTCCAAACGGTCACTGAGTGGGACATGGGCATATTCGTCATTAAACAGCTTTTCTGCTTCCTGGGCACTATAAACCATACGCTTTGCAAAAACAACATCTTTAAATTGCCACTGTCGCTTGTTGAGATTGGCGACATATTGACTCAATACTTGATTGAATGATTCACTCATTTTATAATGCGCAATCGCATGACGCGGGTCTTGCCGATCGGTGGTAAATAGGTATTCCAACTGCTCACTACTATCTTCGATCCGCAACCCAAAATGGCCTAGCGTTTGATACGCACAATCGTAAAAGGTCAATTGTTGCGCATTCTCTTCACCAAGCTCAGGAAGTACGTCTGAAATATAGTCAATGAAAATTTGATTGGGTGAAAATATTACAAAGCTAGAAGCGCTAAGATGACTGCGCCGATGATAGAGTAGATAGGCAATCCGATGCAAGGCGATTGAAGTTTTCCCACTCCCCGCAACACCTTGTATCCATAGGTAGCGGCTTTTACGATCACGGATCACTTTATTCTGTTCGCGTTGAATCGATAGCACAATTTGGTGCATTTTCGGCGAACGCGTACTGCTAAGTGTCTCTAGCAAAATATCATCATCAATCTTCATACCTGTATCAACAGCTAGAACCAACTGTCTATTTTTGATTTTATATTGGCGTTTCAAGATAATTACCCCTGAAATCTCACCATCTGGAGCTTCATATCTTGCGGGACCAACCTCATATTCGTAATACATACCGGCTGCAGGTGCTCGCCAGTCTGTTACCAAGATATCGAATTGTTCTCGTTCAATAACTGAAGTTAATCCGACGTAAAGTTGATCGACTAGGTCTTCACCCAATGCTTGAAAATCGACTCGTCCAAAATACGGCATACGCGCCGCTTTCTCAAGTAATAGTTTACGCTGCTCAATCGATTCGAAGCCGCGCAAATCCTCTCGGAGGCGATCCTCATATTCAGCCATTTCATATAAGTTGTTAAAATCACGCCTATTCTCCCAAAGTTGTCGTCGGTAATCGTGCAATTGTGCCGTACGATTCTGAAACTGGATAGAGATTAAACGGTACTCTGCATCAATAACTGCCATCACATGATCTAGATACAACACTTCCTGCTTCCAAGCTTGAGCAGATATCACGACAAATCCCTCCGATCTGTCGATCCGATTCCCCCACTGCGTGCATCCTGAATCGGGGAATCATGATCGGTGCCTAAATACTTCATAAAAATAGCTTGGGCAAAGGCTTTTCCTGCCTCGAGATGCCAGATTTCTTTACCCTCATTTTGTAAAGCGATGAAAATGTGTCCTTCATTCGACGGGTTATTATAATAATCTGCGTCAATGATCCCCACTTGATTCATCAATCGAATATTGTGCTTAAACCCCAGACTGCTGCGCACAAAAATGGCGACGTATTCATCTGCGGCCATATAGACTTTTAATCCTGTCGGCACCTTAATTGTTTCCCCAGGAAAGAGCGTAAGCGAGAATGGTGCTCTGATATCATAGGCAGCAGATCGTGGTGTCCCTCGCTGAGGGATTAGAATATCCTGACGAAGTTCAGAAGCAATCGCTTCACTCACCCCAAAATCTTTAGCCATTTGCTCAATCTTAATAACCTCAAAACCGCGAATTCTCACCATCGTAACCCCTCCCTGTAGCCTGTTTACATTAAAATGACTCTATAACTTCCTGATTAAGCTCGCGTATAATCACAGCAGCCCACTTGATCGCATTACGGTAATCCTCATAAGCGGCAAACGAATAGTGGGTGTGAACATAACGTGTTGGAATCCCAATGACGATCGTTGGAACGACTAAATCACCTAAGTGAATTTTTGCACCGTTCGTAGATCCTGCGAGACGCACGGCATCTTGAAACTCGATCTCATATTTCTTGGCAATTTGGCGCGCCCACGCTGTAAATCTGGGATGACTCAGCATCCCCCTGTCACGGTGGCGGATTTGAGGGCCTTTTTTCAAAGCGCATTGCGCGGTATATGAATCTCTATACATGTCATCGGCCGGACTTCCTTCGAAAACAATCGCCAAATCTGGTTGAATCGTGCGAACGGTTATTTCTGCGCCTCTTGTCCCAATTTCTTCTTGAGAAGCAATGCCAGCCACTACATCTACCTCTAATTCTTCGTCTCCTAGTTCAATGATTGTTTCGATGGCGCAAGCACTTCCTAAGCGATTATCAAAAGCTTTACCTAGCATAATCCCAGTATCTTCATTGTAGGAAAAACTAACATCGGGTATAATCGGTGCTGCTACATCAATCTTATAGATATCCACGACTTCTTGATAGGAGGAGGCCCCACAATCAATCACCATATTGGTGATGGGCTGTAAAACGGTGCGTTCTACGTCCGTCATAAAATGCGGCGGCTTTGAGGCGACGATTGCAGGGATGTAAACACCATCCCGATTGCGAATTCGCACTTTGTGAGCCGGGACATTTTGGGCATGCCACCCACCTAAAGCAATAAAGTTAAGTGAACCATTCGCGTTAATGGATTGCACCATAAAAGCAACCTCATCGGTATGGCCATCGAGCATAACAATCGGTTTGTCACAATTATGATTCTTGCGCCAGGCATAATAATTGCGCATTTTATCTTCTTGGGTTCCGCCACAATGCGGCTCTGCATAATCATTAAGCACTTTAATCACTTCATCCTCAAACCCTGGTGCACCATTGGCATTCGTTAAATCACGAATAAACGCCAAACTATCAAATTTCATTAGTCTACCCCCTGTTTTTATTCTGTCGAACGAATCCGACTCGTTTGTAGCAAAAGCAGCATAGTGATCAATAATACGATCCACATCAGAACTACAGCATTCCATCCCCACACATCAGCGACTAAGCCAGTAGCTATTCCCGATAAACCGCCGCCAAAATAGGCAGATCCATTGAGAAATCCTGTTACTCTTGCCGCATACTCTTGGTTGATCAATTGCAGCGGAATCGTTGCCATTAAAATATTATTTGCTCCATAGGTGCCTGCGTTTACTAAGGTAATCAAGAATAACCCTAACAAACCGTTCCGACTTCCCATAATCGGCAAACCCATAATTGTCAACATGGTAAAGCCGAGGATTAGTGTTAAAGTACGATGGACATGGTAGTTCATTTTACTGTGCAAATAACTACTAAAAATAATCCCAAAGAAACCGGCAAAGGGGATTAGTAAAACCAAAAAAACAGATTTCTGACTATCGAGCATTAGGAACTCAATCAGCAATAATGGCGCCCATAGGCCAATCCCCTCTTTGACAAATCCCTTCATAAAGCTTAAAGGAACTAAGTAGGCTAATCCTTCTTCTCGTAAATAACTGAGTACATTCAATTTTTTACGCTGTTCTTTTCGTATAATCTCCCCTGTTTCACTACCCTGCAGGGATTTTACCCACCAAAGCGCATACACAACCATTGCGCAGGATGGAATCCAAAACCCAAAACGCCAACCTAATGTGCTAATGACCATTCCTAGAGCGCCCCAGGCAAGCGCATAACCACCAATCATCGACGTTGACATAATCATCCCGACTGTATTCGCCTCTTGTGGCGAAAAATATTCTTTCAACAATCGAATCAAGGGTGCCCAAAACAACGCTTGGAAAACACCATTAAACCCCCAAATCACCGCTAAAACAAATGGGCTATGTGTCAATCCAGCACTCAAATTACATAGGGCGCTACCTACCAAACCAACGGTGACCAACCAACGTGTATTAATTCGATCACCTAACCACCCACTGTTGTACTGACCCAATGCGTAAGCCCAAAAGAAAACAGTACCCACAAAGCCCGTTTGAGCCTTAGTTATACCTAAGTCCGCGATGAGAAAGGGAATGATAATTGCATAGTTAACCCGCCCAAAATAGGCGATCGCATAACTCCACCAGCAAAGACTAAGCACTTGTTTGCTTTTTTCAGGTACTGCAAGCCTACTAACCATAGTTGTCCTACCTTATATAACCGTTTTTTAGGGCATTTTGATAAGACAGGTAAAGTGCAACTGTATCATAGCGGGCATCATGCCGACCACTACTGCTTTCAAAGAGGTCTGCCGTCAACTGAAGCACTTCTTCTTCCTCAACCGAATTAAATTGCATGAATTCCACTAAAGAAGGATACTTGTACCCCCTTTTTCCTGAATGCGGTAATTTGCATATGGAAATAAAGTGAATCATCGTACAAAACCAGCTACTTCCTTTGATTTGGAGACCGCATCGCATCAGTTCTGTTTGCAAAAATTCACGGTCAAAATCAACATTGTGGGCAATCAAGCGCGCTCCACTAAAATCTTCAGCAATCTGCTCCGCGACATCCCCGAATTCTTGACCATCAGATAGTTCGTATAAATCACGAACGCTAAATCCATGGATGCTAAAAGCCGTTGGATTCATTGATCGCACTGCAAAAAAATAATTGCGTGCTGTTAAGCAGTAATCTTCTTCTATAATATAAGACAGTTGACAAATTTGACCTGGATTTAAATCGGTTGTCTCAGAATCAAAGTAAATATTCTTCAAAATTCTCACCTGGTTTTCTTAATCAAAATATTGATATACATTATACCAGAAAATACGCTTATCACCTAGAATTCAACCTAAATCTCCTTTGCCCCACATAATTATAGGCGAACACTCCTCTACAGGATGCCTACTTAGATATTTGCCTGCAATTTTTCAAAAAGCAGGAATTAGTATGATTTTGCCGAATATAATAAGGATTACAAGAGAAAAGGAGAAAATCATGTACGATATTTTAATAAAAAACGGATTACTCGTTGATGGTTTGCGATCCAAGCCATTTTTAGCTAACCTCGCAATCAAAGACGGAAAAATTGCTAAAATTGACTGTAGCAATTCTGATATTGAGGCAAATATCACGATCAATGCCCAAGGGAAACACGTCGCCCCTGGATTTATCGATATTCACACCCACTCCGACGTATCATTTATTGAGGACGGCCGTTGCGAATCGAAAATCTTCCAAGGCGTTACTACGGAGGTCGTAGGACAGTGCGGAAGCACTTTCTATCCATCCTCTGAAGAAAATCTACCCAATCTACGCGATTACGTACGTGGACGTGATATTGATACAGATTATTATGCATCCACGTCTTTTCGCGATTTTATTGCCAAAGCGAAGAGCAAAGGCCATTCACTGCCTAACAATTGGATAACACTAATCGGCCATAACGCCCTGCGAACTAGTGTAATGCGCTTTGAGGGACGTACTGCGACGGCAAATGAGATTAAACAAATGGTTGCGCTTCTAGAACAAGAGATGGCAGCTGGAGCCTGGGGATTATCTCTAGGGCTGGGTTATGCACCAGGTATTTTTAGCAACATAAAAGAGCTGGCTGCTTTAGGTCAGGTTGTCGCTAAATATGATGGCATGGTTGCCTCACATATGCGCAATCAAAATGACCAGGTTTTTGAAGCTCTAGATGAAATGTTTGAAATCAATCGCCGTTCAGGTGCTCACGTGCACATTGCTCACGTCAAAATTGGTGGCAAAGATAATTGGGGGCAAGTTAAAAAGTATATGGACTTTGTACATGATGCCCAAGCTAATGGTGTTAATGTAACTCTGGATATGTATCCTTATGAAGCAGCATCTTCTGGTATAACAAATGTGCTGCCAAAATGGACCTTGGCTGGTGGTATTGAAGCGGCGGCAGCTTGTTTTAATGGACCAGAGCGAGAACGTTTAATTGCTGAGTTAAGTGAAAAATTTGTAACGGATGATGATGGTAATCGTGTTTATATTGTCACCACTGGTGGTCGCTTTCCGGAAGCGGACGATAAGACACTTACAGAATTAGCAAAGGATTTAGGTGTTTCAATTGTAGAGGCCCTGGAGCAGGTAGTTGTCAAAACAAATGGACATTGTAGAGAAATAAGTTTTGCCATGGACCCAAATGATGTGCTCCAATTCCTCTCTCAAATGGATATTGCCATTGGTAGCGATGGCTCGAGTATGCCGCTAGATCCCAAACTCAACAAAGGGAAACCCCATCCACGCAACTTTGGAACATTCCCTCGCTTTTTAAGACTGGCACGTGAACATAACCTGATGCCTATAGAAGATGCTGTTTACAAAATTACGGGTTTTTCCGCTGGCATGATGGGCATCAAAAACCGCGGTATTCTCAGCGAGGGTTATGCCGCTGATATTACTATCTTTGATGCGGATCAGGTGATTGATACGGCAACCTATAGCAATCCTTTTGGAAAACCAATTGGAATTGAACATGTCATTGTTAATGGCCAAATCGTTGTACAAAACGGCTGCGAAACCAAGAATCGTCCAGGTCAGTTCTTGTTCAAAAACGAGTAGGTTTAGCAGGAATATTTAACTCTCACAAAAACGGATTCCAAATAGGAATCCGTTTCTTGCTAATACCACTGATATTTTTATAGGGAGGATGTGAAACTATTGGATATAATAAACAGTATTGCTAATCGACTAAAAGTGCTAACGAAACAGAACGGCGTTAGAACTGGTGAGGTACGTTCTGTATCCGCAGAGTTATATAAAACCCTAGCTAATCAGCACATTGACACGATTCTTCACCACTGTACACGATTGCTGGATGAAAAAAAATGGGCGCTAGATATCGTTGCCTACGACTGGGCTTATCGAGTTCGATCTCAATATTCCGAGACTACTTTCCCTGTTTTTGAGCGATGGGTAAAGGAGTATCTCACAGATTGGTCCAATTGCGATGATTTTTGTACCCATGCGCTTGGATACTTCTTAAGCCGCTACCCCGAGTTTTTCCCTAGTGTTTTGGAGTGGACGCAACACCCTAAATTTGTTGTGCGCAGAGCGGCTCCTGTTACACTTATCTATCCAATAAGAAAATGTCAATATCAGACGATGCAGCCCTTGTTAATCGCGGATGCTTTGATGTACGATGAGCATTACCTGGTGCTCAAAGGCTATGGTTGGATGCTGAAGGTGCTTTCTCAAGTGGATCCCGATGCCGTCTATGGCTACTTGCTAAAACATAAGAGAACCATGCCTCGCACGGCCTTTCGTTATGCCCTTGAGAAATTTGATTCTAAACTACGAGCTGAATTGATGCAGTAGGTTAGAGAAAGGCGGGAAATAGATTTAGGTCCTTGTAAAGCAGCACACTCCTTGCGCTTATTGGATTCCTTAAAACCATCCATCTTGTTACAGCTCAATCTTATACCTCAGCTTTTCTCTAACCCCAAAGTCAATCTTTAGGGTTGTTGATATGGCATGAGTTGGGCAGCTGAGTGCACAATTTTGACACAGAATACATTCAGTCGAAAGCACTCTCTGTCCTGATTCTTTATAATCAAGTAGCTTGATATCCATCAAACAGGCTTGCTCACACTTGCCACAATCGACACAAAGGCTTGAATCAATCTCTATTTTCATCAAAGAAAATCGTGACCCAACTTTCATGAGTGTTGGGATTGGGCAAGCATATTTACAAAATGCCCGATTATCTTTAAACATACTTGCTAGGATAATGCCGAGCGCATAGTAAGCAAGATTCCCTGCAATAAGCCAACTCATCTCAATTCTCGCCAAATCACTCGTGAATAGCACACCCTTGATATCCGTCAAATTCCACAGGATAAAAAACATCACTGCTACAACAAAGAAATGTAAATACCTCATCAATCCTAGCCTTTTGATACGACCCTGTGC
>CAZVAO010000039.1:10670-19221 GCA_964625175.1 uncultured Clostridiaceae bacterium | reverse complement strand
TACGCTCATTACTGAATGAAATCTAGCGATTCATTCAGTAAGCCCTATTTATGCTAATATTCTGAACACAGAAGTAGTCTAACGATTTTATGCTTTCTATCAGACCGCGTAATCTAGCATAGCAAAACCTATTAGCTAACAAATTTTAAGTATACAGGGACGGCAAAATATGAAGAACAAGAAACTGAAAGTGATTTTAATAATCCTTTTTTCAATTCTACTTTTAGCATGTGGGGGATTCTATATTTACACGCTAGACTACAATATAGCCAATGCTGACGTGTATGATCGGGTTGGTTTTTCTGAAGCCAAGACAGTTGGCAATATGACCATCTTTATGCCCCCGAGTGATGTTGAGATTATAGAAGGTGCCGGCCTGATATTTTACCCTGGCGGAAAAGTTGATGCCCTTGCCTATGCGCCTTTGATGCTGAAATTAGCTGAGCACGGCACTATGGGTGTCCTAATTGACATGCCTATGAATTTGGCAGTTTTTGATATCAAGGCGGCAGATGATGTCTATGACCTTTACCCTCAAATAGACAAATGGTATCTAATGGGACACTCCTTAGGTGGATCAATGGCCAGTCAATATGCAGAAAAGAATTCTAATAAACTCGCAGGCTTAATTATACTAGGTGCCTATCCACTAAATGATGCCGCTGTAGACACCATCATTATATATGGCAGTGAGGATATCGGATTAGAGCGAGACAAACTGATCGGCGTTCCGAATCAATTTGAAATCGCAGGCGGCAACCACAGCTACTTTGGCAACTACAACGAAAACGAAAGCAATCCAACAAGAGACGGTCAAGCCACCCTCACTCAGGATGAACAGCAAGATGAGACCGTACGACTCGTCACTTCATTTATTAAGGGTGAGTTGATTATAGAATAGTTAATAACCTACTTATACCATCATTCGAATCACCTAATTAGAAACGGCGATTCGCTTAACGGAACGCCGTTTCTCTTTTCTTCAATTATTCCTTTTAACCAATAACATGAGCAAACTTCGAGTCTTTTTGCGCATATTACAACTATATAGGCAATTTTTGCTCACGTTATAATTTCATAGGCAAATCTTGCTCACGTTTTCTAGATAAACCCCATCCAATAACAGCGCGCCAAAAACACCGATGCTAATATTGACTGACTCATCCGTCCCAGCTACTTG
This sequence comes from uncultured Clostridiaceae bacterium, assembly GCA_964625175.1. GTDB lineage: Bacteria > Bacillota > UBA994 > PWPR01 > PWPR01 > CAZVAO01. The sequence goes on along the minus strand of CAZVAO010000039.1, from coordinate 18,041 downwards.
GGCAACTACAACGAAAAGGCGAGCAATCCAACAATAGGCGGTCAAGCAAGCCTCAGCCAGAACCAGCAGCAGGATGAGACCGTGCGAATCGTGACGTCATTTATTAAAGGTGAGTTGACTATAGAATGATAAAAAAGGTTACCCATTAATTCAAAGATAATACCTTTTAACATCACACAAGCATTAAACAAGCGCTTCATACACAGCGATCCTGCCACTAGCTAACTATAGATCAAGATTCTCACGTCGTGCCAGCCCCAGATTGTTCCATACGGGGTAAGCCCCATGATGTTTCAGACGAGGTAAACGCTCCTCAGAATGACGACCGCTTTTTCCCCGGCGAATGACAAAACGGCGGACCGCTTTTGCGGGACGCCGTTTTATAAGCCTTAACTGATAGATTTCCAAAATGCTTTGACGGAATCTCCTAACTGCTCCCAGCTAATATCAGATGCGTATGGGTATTTTTTTTTGATACCTTTTCCAGCTAATTGACATGACCTCACTGGTTAAAACATCTTCAATGATTTCATCTCCATTCTGAAGCACGTCAAATGTTCCGCGTCTATTACTCGTTCCAATTAACGCCTCGTTTAAAATAACCAAATCAATCTTTTCGCTTTGAAGCCGATATAAAATATAAACATCATAGAAATCTCTCATTCTTGTATTAGCAGTACCACGTGTAATAATTGTTTCAAACTTTTCAGCCAAAACTGTTTCAATATTATAGCTTAATACCTCAATAGAACGTTCTTCTAACAATAAAGAATATGTATAAGATATTTCTTTCGGTGTGATTTCATCACCTGTCGTAATATCAACTTTAATCGGTATCTTTGCATTTTCGAGGTCTGCATCAATTGCTACTCTGAAACCTGGATAATCCGCCCCATCTCTTATCTCATCGACCTTCTTTACGACAAATGCCACACCATCGTCAAGTTCAATAGTAATAATACCCTCAAATATTGCTTTAATTGATTCAAGTGTCAGTGCCACTTGTTATATTGTTGTATCCATATCTACTGTTGATCGACTTCCCACCCCAATAAGCGAACTAACAAGCATTCCGCCTTTCAAAATGAAGTTTTCTTTATATGGTGATGAAGCAATCCTTTCAAGAAGTCTCTCCATCATGTAATTTCTCAAGAGTATTTGAGGATTTATGTTTTTCATCTTTGCCATATTATTAATCAAATCTTTAATCTGCCTTAATGGTCTCATAATAAAACCTCCACATACTGCCTAACTATGCTTTCTACTCTAAGTTTTTCTGCATATTGCAATAGTTTTGGGATGTTCTTATCTCTCAAAGATAAGTATCTTCTAATACCTTCATTGACAATAGCTGGATCAATGCTATTACGATTTCTTACAATATCGCAGATTGTACGTTCTTTATTATAAACTTGAACATTTCTCCCAAATAATGTTTTTCCATCATCGACGCCTAGATTCAGCAAATCACCCTTTATAAAATAAACGCAAACACCATCATCCTTAAACTTCGTAGCATTATAGCCTGACGGTAAGGTAATTGTATACTGTAGAGGATCTCTATCAATTAAGTCATGTAAGTATAGTGCTGTCTCGTGCGAAAAAACGGCCTTTTTGCTCCGTGCTTGCAAAACATACATCTCATCTTCAAATGCATCTATTGATAGATACACCCCTTGTGCAACTCTTTTAATATATCCTTTTTTTACATATTTGCTTAGTAGCTGTTTTGAAATTCCAGCTTCAAGTATATCTTTTGTTAAAAGTACGCCTTCATTCTTATCTAGCAAAGTTTCCAAGCATTTACGGTAATCCATCTAATCAACCTCCGTTTACTTTCGTGCTTATATTATACTTTATATAAGCACGAAAGTAAACGCACTGTGTTTCTATAGAAACATCATACACAAAACGGCAGGTCAAGACGCGAGCAGAAGCAGTTGGTCTGGTGGACAGTTGGACAGGGAAAACCCTGTTCGAGACGTCAAATAAGAATTATGCCAGCATCGCAGAGCTCAAAATTAGCAGGCTATAAATGAAGATTCTCACGTCGTGCAAGCACTCCTCAGAATGACAGTTTGTATCAAGAGTCGTTTTCCAACGTACACAAAACGATGGACCGCTTCAGCGGAACACCGTTTTTATCCTATCAATAGAAGGATTTCAGAAATGAGGTCGGGTCAAGGCGCAAGTAGAATCCGAAATGATGGCATACAGAGGTATGTTGATGCTGTTGTTTCTCGATAGCGATCATTTCTAAAGATTGCGATAGCAAAGCATTTTTCTTGCATCAACCACCAAAGTGGTGAAAAGCTTCAGCTTTTCACCACTTTTATTGCTTATTGGTATAACGGGTTTCGAAATTGTTCTCTATCAAGGCATGAGAAAATTAATGTCCGAGGCTATACAAATAGTATGCCGAGGATAATAATTTTTGAAATAACGATGAGAGTGGGCAATTACGGAAGCCGTTACTCCCATTCGATGGTGGATGGGGGCTTAGAGGTAATATCATAACAAACCCGGTTAACACCCTCCACCTCATTAACAATGCGACTAGACGCCTTGGCCTGCACATCATAAGGCATGCGGTACCAGTCGGCGGTCATGGCATCAGAGGTGGCCACAGCCCTCAGTGCTACAAGGTGCGCATAGGTGCGCTCGTCACCCATTACACCAACCGTAGAGACATTGGGTAACACGGCAAAGGCTTGCCAGATCTCATTATATAGACCTGCTTTGCGAATCTCTTCAAGGAAAATCGCATCTGCGTGCTGGAGAATCTTTACTTTTTCACGATCTACGGCGCCCATAATCCGAATAGCGAGTCCCGGACCTGGGAATGGATGCCGACCAACGATTTCTTCGGGAATGCCGAGTTCACGGCCTACTGCGCGCACTTCATCTTTGAAAAGCTCGCGTAGTGGCTCCACTAAACCAAACTGAATGTCGTCAGGTAAGCCACCCACGTTGTGGTGAGACTTAATGACGGCTGCTGTTTTGGTGCCGCTCTCGATCACATCGGGATAGATGGTTCCCTGTACTAGGAAATCGACTTGTCCCAGTTTATTGGATTCATCTTCAAAAACCCGAATGAACTCTTCGCCGATGATTTTGCGCTTGTGCTCTGGATCTTCGACACCGGCTAATTTATCCATGAAGCGATCTTGCTCATCCGCATAAACTAAATTGATGCCGAAATTGCGATCGAAAGTTTCAATGACTTGCTCGGCTTCGCCTTGACGCAGTAAACCGTGGTTCACAAAGATACAAGTAAGCTGATTGCCAATTGCCTGATGAACGATAACCGCAGCAACGGAGGAATCAACCCCACCACTGAGGCCACAGACGACTTTCTTATCGCCGACCTGTTCGCGAATCTTGGCTATTTGAGTTTCTATAAAGGCATCCATGCGCCAATCGCCCTTTAACCCCGCGACGTTAAAGAGGAAGTTAGAAAGCAATTCTCTGCCTTGCTCTGTATGATCGACCTCAGGGTGGAACTGAACCCCGTAGACAGGTTTACTCTCATGTTTCATTATGGTAAAAGGGGTATTTGCAGTATGGGCAAGACTCACATAACCTTCGCCAAGTTTTTTAATGCTATCGCCGTGACTCATCCACAGCATAGATCCTTCATCAATTCCGCTTAGGAAGCCATCTGCCTGATCGATTCTCAATGCTGCCATGCCATACTCGCGTTTCTCAGAACGGGCAACAATACCACCAAATTCATGGGTGATTAATTGCATGCCATAGCAGATTCCTAAGATCGGAAGCTCGAGATCAAAAACCCCCAAATCAATTCGTGGTGCGCCATCTGCGTAGATACTATTCGGACCACCAGAAAAGATAATTGCCTGAGGATTCTTAGTTTTTAATTCGGCTAAGGTGATATCAAACGGAACAACCTCACAATAGACATGTTGTTCGCGTACGCGCCGAGCAATGAGTTTTGCTGTTTGTCCTCCGAAATCGTAAATCAATACTAATTCTGAATTCATTCTTTTTTCCCCTTACTTGTATTCAAGTCATTATAGCAAATCCGTTTTTTTACTGTCAATAAATTACGAACAAATATTATAGTAATGTTTTTATTGTTCGTATTATGAGGCTATTTACAATAAATATATAGAGTGCGTGATACATCATTCGTATTATTTCCGTTTCATCAACTAAATAGTCAACAGCTTTCTAGAACCTAACGCAAACACAGTTTGTCTACCACAATCGGTTAAACTTACTTATAGCTGTAGTCCGCTTCCTTATGTTGAAAACAAGCGATATCATAATAAGTACGAGATCAATGCTAAAAAGTATCCCTGTGGGTAAAGATCTCGTTTGACTATGTATTCATCCGACCAGTAAACGAGTAAGATCACGATTACGTCTGTTTGACGAGCACTGCAATTATGATTGCCACAAGTCTTTTATTGTGCGAGGAGTTTCGTAATCGCTTACTTATATTTTTCATATAAATCAGAGATGTTTATAAACCCCAACAATCAATCTACTATAGAAAACCCCCATAGGCAAAGTTGTGAGTTGAATATGAGCATCCTTACTTGCAAACGAGTAAGATTAGGATTACTGCTGTCTGAACGCGCTATTGCTAAGGAAGGATGATTGTCAAGATAGCGCGTGAGTTCAGTAATCCCTTACTCGCTAATCAACCTGCTCGGCGAATCTCAACTCAAACTTTAGCCTATTAAAAAAAGGTCATCTCAAACGAAACTTTGACTCACTGAAAAACTCACCGCGCAGCGACTTCACACGCTAACGGCGTACTTCACGCACGCAGTGCACTTCATTAGGATGACAACTTCGCTGGTTCATAAATACCAACCCTATCGCCTATCGCCTACCGCCAATTCACCTACATAGCTGAAATTTTAGTTCGCGAGATAATCTCGTTTTGGAGGTCTACGCCTAAATCAACGAAGTAGTCACTGTAACCAGCAACTCGCACTAAAAGTCCGCGATAGTGTTCTGGGTTCTTTTGCGCATCCAATAGCACTGCATCATCAACCACATTGAATTGCACGTGATGAGCACCCATGCGGAAGTATGCCCGGATTAGTTTCACCAACTTCTCGATCCCTTCCTCATCCTCAATAACGGCTGGCATCATACTCATGTTGAGAAGGGTCCCACCCGTGCGTACATGATCCATTTTCCCAGCTGACTTGATCACGGCTGTAGGCCCATTGCGGTCTGCTCCCTGTACAGGAGAGATTCCTTCCGATAAAGGCATGGTCGCTAAACGCCCATCCGGCATCGCCCCCATAACGGAACCAAAGTAGATGTGACAAGTTGTGGGCAACATATCGATATGGTATTCTCCACCCTTGGTATTCGGCCTACCCTCAACTTCCTGATAGAAAGCCTCGAAAACCTCACGCATGAGATCATCTGCGGCATCTTCATCATTGCCATAGCGCGGTGTATGATTGAGGAACAGTTGGCGATAAGGTTCAGCATCTGCATAATTATTATCAATTAATTCGACTAGTTTTTCCATCGTGACCGTCTGTTTTTCATAAACATGCGTTTTAATCACAGATAAACTATCTGTAATCGAACCGATGCCAACGCCTTGGATAAATGTCGTATTATAGCGTGGGCCACCATCATTGTAGTCCTTGCCTTTTTTGATGCAGTCATCCATAATCACTGACATAAAGGTAGCCGGATACAGCTGAGCAAACATGCGCTCAATATACTGATTGCCACGGACCTTGATCTCGACGATATGGTGAAGTTGCTGCTTGAATGCTACAAAGAGATCCTCAAAAGAGGTGAATTCAGCAGCCTCCCCAGTTTTTATACCAATTTGCTTACCAGATACTGGGTCTAGTCCGTTGTGTAATGTTAATTCTAAAATCTTGGGGATATTTAAATAGCCTGTAAGCACATAGGCTTCTTTGCCAAAGCACCCGGTCTCGATACAGCCACTAACACCACCCGTTCTTGCATCCTGCACGGATTTTCCCATGCGCAACATTTCTTCGAAGATGACATCACCGTTGAAGACCGATGGATAGCCATAGCCTTTGCGGATGAGGCGGCTCGCAGCTTTAATAAAATGGTCGTCATTGTGTTTGCTCACCTGAATGTTAGCGCCTGGCTGAAGTAGATGAATATCATCGATGACTTCAAGCAACAAGTAAGAAATATCATTAACACCGTCGCGACCGTCAGCACTCAATCCACCGATATTGATATTGGTGAAATCATTATAGGTGCCACTCTCTGCAGCGGTAACGCCAACTTTAGGTGGAGCCGGATGATTGTTGAATTTGATCCAGAAGCACTCAATCAACTCTTTAGCCCCCTCACGATCTAAAGTACCCATAGCAATCTCTTGCTGGTAGAATGGGTTGAGATGCTGATCAAGGCGGCCTGGACTAAAGGCATCCCAGCCATTGAGTTCGGTTATACATCCCAAGTGAATAAACCAATACATCTGCAGGGCTTCCCAGAGATTGCGTGGCGCATAGGCTGGCACGTGGCGGCAGACGTCTGCGATACGACGCAATTCAGCTATGCGTTCCGGATTCGGCTCGTCTTTCGCTAATTGGTCTGCCAAATCCGCATGGCGTTCCGCGAATAAAATTGCCGCATCGCAGGAAATATCCATCGCCTTCAATTGCTGGTACTTTGCAGTAGCCTCCGGATCATTGTAATAATCAAGAACTTCAATGGCCTTCGCAATATCTGCCTGAAATTCCACTAAACCTTTCGTGTATATTTTGCCATCCATGGCTGTATGTCCAGGAGCTCTTTGCTCCATGAACTCTGTAAATAAACCTGCTCCATACGCTTCCTGCCATACTTCGGGTAAATCCTGGAAGATTTTATCGCGCATGGATCGACCCCGCCAATAAGGAATAACCGTTTCTTGGTAGATTCTTAGGGCTTCATCATCCACATGATAAGGCGTTTTGGCACGACTATTAAGAATAGTTAAGTCTTCTATTGAATGACAGGTCAATTCGGGATAGGTGGACACCGCTTTGGGGGCAGGCCCGCGCTCCCCGACAATCAACTCATCGTCGCCAATGTAAAGTGCTTTATATTGACATAAGTGGTGAAAGGCCTTAGCCCTCATTACAGGTACCGAAAATTTACCGTCATTTGCACGATAAAATTCAGTCATCAATTGGGCGCGTTCTGCTGAGATATATGGATGTGCTTCGAAGCTCTGCTCACGCAGGCGTCTAACTCGTTCTTTCATGAGATTTCCTCCAATTATGCTGCGATACGTTTATTATATAAGATTTTCGTGCTTAATCATAGTCAAACGAAGATGGAACAATCGTTTAACGCTGGTGGAACGGTAGTGAAACAATAGTTAAACAATGGTTGAAC
>CAZVAO010000039.1:0-10570 GCA_964625175.1 uncultured Clostridiaceae bacterium | reverse complement strand
AATCGTTTAACGCTGGTGGAACGGTAGTGAAACAATAGTTAAACAATGGTTGAACGATGGTTGAACGATTGTTTAAATTGATAAATGGAGCAAATTCCTTACTTCGAGTTCTTCGAGTTCTTCGTGGTTTCACCACTCAGTAACCAGCTTTCCTACTAAACCCGGCCAACTTTCCAACAGACCAACCTTCCAACTATTCAAACACAAAGGACACGAAGGGTTAGGATTCATATTAATATTACCATCAATTAACAATGTGTTCTCCTAAAAATCATCTGAGATTGTAGTTTGTGCGTAAAAAGCTCATGAATCTATAAAAATGTCTCTGGAATGCATTGCATTTCAAAAATATACTACTCTAAGTTGTCTTCACAAGACAAAAAGTGACGTAGCGGGGACTGTCCCCACCGCGTCACATTGCTTTATTCATCATTGAATGGCATTCTTATCCCAGGTCAGTAATCCTAATTTCTTTCGTTTCATCATCATAGTTAACCTCGGCTCCAAATGTTTCCGTGATAAAACGCAGTGGCACAAAAGTACGGTCACCAACAATACGCGGCATACAGTCTATCACTTCACTCTCGCCATTCACAATCACTTCAAAGGAATCAATCGTCAAAAGGATCACATTGTCCCCATGCGTGATACGTACCTGGCGGTTATCTGCCAGCCACTCCACTTCTGCACCCAACACTTCTGCAACAAATCGCAGCGGCACCATAGTGCGACTCGTTGTAGGATCAATGAATGGTAGCACATCCAGCACATCCGCTAGACCATCGACCCAAACCTCAGAACTGCCTATACGCAGACCGACGACCCTCCCAACAATTGGTGGATCTGGCGATGGTTCAGGTATTATTACCGGCGGTTGCACGATTGGTGGAATTGGCGATGTAAATCCTGAACGGTTATTAACATTGACCTCAAGAACACTTTGATTTCCGTAGCAATCGGTCGCTGTAACCGTAATCTCATTGCGGCCCAGCTCAAGTTCAATGACATAGCGGCCATCTGCTTGCACATATACTTTTTGCCAGCCGTTATCGACGCTGATCGTCGGAGATTCATCATTGTCATCAAGCGCAACGATAGAGCATCTTAATCGATCTGTTAATACATTCTGACTCACTAAATCTGTTATGATTTGCGGTGGTATTGTGTCTTCACAATGGATCGTAACCAAGTGGGATTCTTCGGAGTAATTCAATCCATCAAAGGCTCGGAATCTAAGTTGCTGTACAATCTCATCCTGTGGCTGCCAGGAATAAAGAGAATCTTCCAGCAGCTCAAAATCGCCTTCATTGATAGCTATCTCGTAGTTTAATTCATTATGATCTGGATCCGTAAAGATTGTTGCTAAATCAATACTAAACATGTCCCCAAGCTCAAGATCAACCACAACCTCAGCTTCAACCCCCTGTTGCAAAATAGGTCTTCCATTCCACAATGCGGTCAAGGTTATCGAGTCGGTCACATTGGTCAAAACGCGAGGATTACTTACATTGTCATCATCCCAGCTCTTAAAGCAATAGCCATCATCCGCTACGGCTAAAATCGGATCACTTGCCGAATCATGGGCGACAATCTGATTGCCACCGCTCTCAATACAACCATGGTCACCGCCATAGGCGGTCACTTCATAGGTGTCAATCGCGAATAGAGCTTTGATCGTTTGATCTGCACTTACGTTTTGATAGACCCTTGGATTGCTCAGATTCCCATCATCCCACCGTACAAAATGATAGAATTCATCTGCCTCGGCAACAATTTCTTCGCTATCAGCGCCGTAGTTAATCTCTTGGCTACCACCACTTGAAATACGGCCATGATCTGCAGCTGATGCCGCTATGGTATATGTATCAACTGCAAACGTTGCGGTTATGGTTTTGTCTTCAGTCACGTTAACGAAGATTCGCGGATTATCCGTATTGCTGTCATTCCACTCTACAAAATGATAGTGTTCATCAGGTGTAGCCATAATCGAAGCGCTGTTATTCCCACTGACAACGGTTTGGTCAGCTCCACTGCTTATGCTGCCATTAGCTTCGGCTTCGGCAGTGACTGAGAAACTAATGACTGGGACTTCATCTGAAGCAAATATCGCGTAAACAATTTGGGCACTATCCATAGTGACAGCGGTTATTGGACTGTTGCTTGCATCTTCCCAGCCTACATATTGATATCCAGCTTCCGGCACAACCTGATAATCTGCCAGGTTCACCTCTGTGCCTTCAAAAAACGCTTCACTTGTTCCATTCAAATTGTAGTCAACTTGACTGTGCGTAGAGAAACTCAAATCATATTGTGCTAGTGCTGAGAACACTGCGATAATCTCGGTATCGTCAACGATCGTCAATTCATTACTCGTTAATTGCTCTCCTGCAACCGTTTCCCAGTGGCTAAACTGATAGCCATAATCTGATGTCACTGAAATCTCATCTAAATCGACCAGTGCACCATACCCATATTCAGTGGATAATGTGTTCGTGATGCTTCCATTACTTCCTGCTGTCACTGTCAGGTGATATTGGATGATTGGGCAATGTGCTGTGAGCAGACGGGGTGCAGATAGTTGTACTTGCGTAATGACTTCCCCGGCTTCATCTGTGAAATTCGTAAACGCATAACCCTCTGCTGCCGTCACTAATGATGGATGGAGCTGAATAATGGTGCCTTGTAGATAATCACCACTCACAGACTCAACCCCCTGGCCTGCTACCTGCACTGTCAGATGATAGTAGGCTGGATTGTCGATAGGTTCGATCTGAGCCACGACCACTTGATTACTATTCATTACAATCGATGTAATCGAATTACCTGACGTATCTTGCCAGCCCAATAATTGGTAGCCAGGAAGTGGTGAAATGGTTAGGCTGTTCATTTGAACGACAGCTCCCGCATCGTGGTATTGATACATTTCATTAGTGGCCATAGACTCGGAATAAGGTGCAATTACAGCCAACAAGTATTGGTCATCTGCATCTGCAAATCGAGCTGATATCGTAATATCGCTATTCATCGCGACTTCAGAAATCCTTTCTCCTTGGTCATCAAAGAATCCTAAGAATTGCTTTCCATAGTTAGGGATACCCTGGTCTATGCTCAGCGTAACCACTGTTCCTTCATCATAGGTGTCTGCTAACCCCGGATCGACAGATCCCCCTCCAGTCGCTTCGATACTCAATTGATATTGCTGCTTAGCAAAGACAGCCGTAAGGGCAAGATTGCCAGTTATGGTGATCTGATCTGTTGCACCATAGTAATTTCCATCACCAGACTCATAATGAAGAAATTGATAATTATCATCAGGGTCGATCTTAATCTCTGCTAAATCAACGCTGTCGCCATAATGGTAAGTGCGCTTAAGTGAAGAGCTGATAAATCCATTTGGTCCCGCTAGCACGTCAAAATCATAGGCTATCGCCTCAAAAACAGCTGTTATTGTCGTGTCTCCCACTATATCAATGGCCTGAATCTCTACCCCATTCTCATCCCTAAAACCCACAAAGCGATACCCCGCAGTTGCACTTGCTGCCGTATCGGGGAGAGGTAGCAGCGTTCCATATTCTACGGTTGATGGCAAGTCGGCCGTTCCTTCACCAACAATATTCACCGTTAAATCGCACTCTACTGGTTTAAACACAGCAGTTACCGCACGATCCCCGTCCACTGGAACAACTATAGGGGATGTGCCTTCTGCGTTTTCCCAACCCGCAAACACCGATCCTGTCGGTGGTGGTGGTGTCTCATCAGTTAAGTCAAACGCTGCGTCTGCTTCACCTATCGGGATGATTAACAATTGATTGCCCAGATTGAGGATGTCTTGAATTTTATACAATTGAAAAAGTTGGTATTGTGCTGTAAAAATTACCGAATCTTCGGTCGAAGACTTCGTAAAGCCGTAGAAGCGCATTCCGCTCGTCGTTGTTGTGATCAATTCAAGTAATCTCTCATGATTGTTTACAGCAGCTGCATTCTTAATATATTGACCGCTATCACCATCCGCAACAAAACCCATTTGAATCGCAGCTTCATGGTTTACTACCCCATCCATTCCTGGATCAATCACAATTGCCTTATCCGAGGCTACTCGTTCATAAAGGGCTCTAAGTGTCAGGTCACTCAGCAAAATAAAGTCTTCACAATTGACACGATTAAATCTCAAGACTCCCGAATTGTCCCTATATTCTAAATTATAACCAATGTGATAATAATAAGGATCAGGCATAAATGCCGCAAAATTGCGATCCGTTAAATCAAAGCACGTCCCAGTTAGATAATCTCCAGAAGGATTAAAGATGAATGACCCCTCAATACCCGAGCGCATCGTTAACGTGTTGTGAGGCAATGTGTAAATGGCATAATAAGTCTCTGGTTCGCTTAAGGATGACGGCAGCTCAATGATTGTTCCATCTCTACTAAGGCTCCATCCTAAAAAATCATAGTTGCCATATTCCTTGATATCAGAAGGATCTGGTTGAAATAAGGGATCCACCTCAGGTGTCCGATAAACGCTAACCCTGTCTCCTTCCGGCGTTTTGTACTGGCCTTTCCCCGACATATTAAATGTTGCCAGTGGGCGATAAATTGCCGTTGTAGAAGCGTCTTTGGTTGCATGATCGATTTCATTATCCCATTCTGCAAGGTCCCACCCATTAAGTGTCTTAATTAAGGGAGGATTAATATAGGACCCTTTAATGACTATCCGATCAAAACGGTGCGTATCAGCATCTATGATGGTATCTGTGCCTTCATTCAGAATAGCTATTTTGTTAGGGTTATAATAATAGCTGATGGTGACAGCCCCTTCGTGAACACGTGCATAATACTTCATATGCTCTTGGATGTGATTGAAATCCTCAATCCCGCGACGATCAAAAGTTTGCCATCCTAGGAAAACATAATTCTCGTCTGGAATGATGCCCAATGCGGAGATATCGGCATCGGCATTATAATCTACCTCAAAGACCGTAGGTCCAGTTAGTGTAACATGTGCAATACCATCTAACGGATGCACCTCATAGAAGCTAATCGTCAATGTCTGATTCTCATAGCATCCCATATCGACCGTTGCGTTGTTGTCGTTATCATAGTCGAGTAGCCGTTTATTGCCAGCTAAGTCTAGGTTACCTTCCCGATAGTTGTTCAATCCCCCGTCAAGGACCTGAAGGTCATCCCCAGTCAAATCAGAACTCAATCGAAAATCACCTTGATCATAATCAACAAAGATCCTTTTGCCAGTACGATAATTACCTACCCCACTAATTGAATCCGTATCGCAAACACTGTACTGAACCGTGTAGCTACCGCCTGGGGCAACTAAAATATCTTCATTTGAGGCGCCATTATTCCCGCCATTTGCTGTAACGATTGAATTCACAATCGTCAAGATTGAATTACGATCAACCGCATAAATCGGATTATTCTGATTAGCAGTAATTGTGCAATTAGTGAAAGAAGCGACACCTACCCCATCAACATAGAGTGCCGAGCCCAGAATCTCTGTGGACTCATTGTAAGCGAACAAGCTGTTTGAGGCTTGAAAAACCCCATTCACTTGATGGATTGTCCCCTTGCGCAGTATTTCGTTTCTGAGATATTGATCCCGATTAATATCCAACGAACCGCTCTCACTGTAGATGGCACTACCAGCTACTTGGGAAACATTCTGAGACATCTCATTGTTTGTTGATTTGATTGTACTATCAATTGCATAAAGGGCACCCCCACGGGAGTAGGCCGTATTTTGATTAAAGAGACTATCTGTTAATACGATGGTGATCGCTTTGCTAGCGATAGCACCGCCTCTTTGCCCCTCATTTGAAGAAAAAGTGCATTCAGTAATCTCTAGTTTATTCTGATCGCCATTTGGTGCCATCGCATAAATCGCACCACCCTCACCATTGCCATTCTCATCTGCCACATGATTTCCGTCAAATGTACAGTTGATATAAGATTGCACGTTATCGAAAAAAGCATGGTAGGCTGCCCCGCCCAGCACTGCACTATTATTTGTAAACTGTGAATTCCTAACCACGATATGACTTATGGAGTTAACCGCTCCCCCAATTGCTGTTGCCTTATTGTTGTTGAAGACACAGTTGTTAATCCGCGTTCCTGGCTCCATATTCGTAATCGCTGCTCCACTCTCTGATTGGTTCCCTTGAAACAGTGTTCTCCCAATCTTAGGTTGATACGTTTCACCCTCTGAACTGATCAGATAGATGCCTCCCCCACTTTTGGCGGCCTTATTAACGAGGAAATCGCATTCACTGATCTCTATTGTTGAATCGATTGAGTAAACTCCGCCGGCAAGTCCGCCAAAGGATTTATGGCCATCCCAAGGAAAGAGCACATCATGTGGCGCATTAATTTTAGCAACTGCCAGTTGAACGACCTTGTTAATAACATCTTTAAAATCTAACTTCCCAATACTTAGCGCGATTTCGACTAAACCACCTAGACTATCCGTCCAATCTTGATCCAAGTAAACCGCTTCGTTTCGATCAAAGGTCGTACCACTCATCACTACGTCACTTAGATTACTAAATATTCCCCCACCAAAGTAGGATTCGTTATTTTCAAAGTTTGAGTACTGGATCTCAACATCACTCTCACTCAAGAAAGCACCTGCCCCATAACCAAAGTACTTGTCGCTTTTCTCATCATCGCTAGGCAAACAAGAGCTTTCAGAAATAGTTGTCCCCCAAAGCAGTGCGTTCGTCGCCTTGTAGAGATAGATGCCGCCCCCCAAGTGCCCAGCCTCAGAATTTGTCAGAGTGCTGTTGATGATTTCAAAATTATTGCAATCATTAACGGTTATGGCACCACCCGCATGATAGGCATCATTGGATGTAAAACTGCAGTTTGTAACCGTAATTTTATTGCTATACTCAGCGTAGATGGCACCCCCCTCACCTTCATAGATGAAATGCCACAATCCATTAACAAATGGGTTGTAGATACGCTGTTTAAGGTGGTAGGCACTATTACGTGAAATATTACAATTGCTGATGGTGATATCATACGAAGAGCCTATATAGATGCCTCCGCCTTTATTTGAGTCATTATTATTAATGGTGCAGTCGCGGATCATCACATTGCTTACACCAAGTATTGAGATCCCGCCACCTAAAGTGGAATAGTTCTCTTTTATTGAGATATTCTCTATCGTCACATCTGGTGAAAAAATAGATATTGGGTAGTTCACAATCTCAACATCGCCCTCGCCAATGATTGTCAAGGGCTTCAAAATAAAAAGCGACATATCATAATCATGAATTTTTGTTAGGGCGTTGTCGACTTCTTCATAATCAGGAGGGTTACCAACATGAGGTCCGCTATAGGAACCCTCGTGGAGAATAATCGTCGAGTTTGCGGCAGCTGTGTATAAAATATTTTGTAAATCATCGCCTGGGTAGACATCTATTTCCGATGAAGCAGAGCCATTAATAAGGAAACTGTTGCCAGCTCCTATGAATAAGAAACAGATCGCGAATAGCACAAAGCTAAAGTACTGCCTTTTCTTCATTGGGAGACCTCCATATCGCGTAGTATTACTTATAGCTTACCATATATTTGCATAAATCATTCATCAAAAATCCTCAAATAATATAAAAAGACATCATTCCATTACCATTTGGCTTAGTTCAGCTTTCAAACGAAGCACCAAAATGGGAAAAGAATGATGTCTATAATGACTAGTTAAGAGAAAATAGTATCGGTATGACTGAATACTGGGGTCAAAAGGTTGAATGCATATCCAAAAGTGGGCACAGCGTATATGACATGACAGTCGCTAATCCGATCTGACGCCAGAGATAATCGCCCTATTGAACCTTAATAGCTTTACCATTATGGACAATGCATAATACATCTTCACGTGCACAATCACCATATTGGTCGATCTTGAGCGTTTCTTGCAAACCCTGGAATTCTCCAGTTTCAATAATATAATTTTTGATTTTACTCGGCTGGGTACCCTTGGTTTCTTCGATCGCTTCAGCCAAAATCATCACTGCTTCATACGCCAATCCTGCAGATAACCCCGGTTCTGAACCATAAGATTCAAGAAATTCAGCTATAAAATTGGTATAGGCTACTGAATCCGACTCATCGTCAAAGACGTTTAATGTATAAATTCCCTCACTGTCATCACCTGCCATGCTATAGAAATCAGGGGTATTTCCCCATCTACTGAGATAGATATTGACTTCAGAGCCAGCCCCTCTAATCGCCTTTGTAATAAGGGCAGCATTTACAGCATCAGAAATGAGTAAAACCCCTGAAACTTGACCACCGTAGTTGTCAATCGCCTCCACTACTGTATCAGAGGCAATAGTAAGTCCACCATTATATTCAATCTCTGCGATAACCGATCCACCAACCGATTCAATTTGCTTCTTAAAACCATCACCAATACTATTAGAAAACGACGCATTATTTGAATCCTTAAATACTAGGATTTGCTTGTCATTATTGATCTCTGTGAGTCTAATGAGCGAATGGACTTGCCCATCAGCTGCCATGTTCATCCGAATTAGATGGTCATCTAACCCAACTAGTGGTTCAGATGCTGCCGTTGGACTAATATAGAGCATATCATTATCGTTCAATGAATCTAGGATGCCTTGGGTTAATGAGCTGACAAAATCCCCTATGACAAGCTTAACCCCATCATTAACAAAGCTCTGAAGAATATCTTGGGCGACTTTTTTATCATTTAGTGAATCCCGAATGTCGAGCTCGACCAATCTCCCATTGATTCCGCCATTTCGATTGATGTCCGAAACAGCAATTTCAGCGCCCCTCTTGCCATTTATGGCCAAGTCCGCAGTTGCGCCCTGCAGGGTCCCAACTAAACCAATTCTGATTGGGCCCGAGCTAGTAGAGCTACATCCAGAAATTAGAACGGCTAAAACGAGCAATATTAGCATAGCTAGCGTCGATTTTTTTTTCATATTAACCCCCTATGAGTTGCACATCATTACAATAGTCACCAAAACATGTTGGCGGTAATTCTAAGTAAAATCGCGTAAATACATTCTCCTCAGTTTCAAAAGATATATTGCCATTATGAGCTCGCGCAATTCTTTGGCTAATAGGCAAGCCGAGCCCCGTACCCTCTGTTCTGCCTTTGGTAGTGAAGAACGGGTCGAAAATATTATCTTGAACATCTTCTGGAATACCGCAGCCATTGTCCTCAACCATCACACGGATGTGTTGCCCATCATCCTTCTTTAGCAGCATTGATGAGACTCTAATGACCATTATTTTATTGTCCACTTCATAGCGCTTTAAAACAGCGTAGCGCGCATTTAACAAGAGATTCATTATAATTTGCTGGATCTGCTGTGGATGACACTGAATACTAATGGGTGTATTTAAATCGATTTCTAAAACAATTTGATCCTTTTTAAAGGATGCTGCTGCTAAGGAAATGGCCTGCTGTAAAATATCATCAAGAAGGACCCGTTCGCTACTGTCACCATCTCGTCTCGAAAACTCTAAAAGGCTACGTGTCGTTTCGGCAATACGCAACGATTCATCATTAATAATCTTAGCAAACTCATACGTTTCTGAGTTGATGTCCGATATATCCATAATAATTTGGCTGTAATTCAAAATGCCATTAATCGGATTGTTAACCTCATGGGCAACGCCGCTGGCAAGCGACCCAACGGCCTCTAACCGCTGGTTATTTCTACTCTGTATCTCTGTTTCAACCCGCTCTGTAATATCAGCAAATATTGTGACAAACTTGTCTGGCTCTGTCGAAAATAGTGTTATATCGAGATATTTATCAACCTCTTTGCAATAGGCTTCAAACTGGATTGTTCCAGGGGTTTGGTGGAAATTAATGTACGTTTCGAAAAACGAGGGTTGATCTTCGTAAATTTCTGAGGATGTTCTCCCAATAACCAAAGCCCGCTCAAACTCCAATATACTCTCTGCCATTTTATTTAGTTCAGTCATGCGGAAATCGATTGGTCGGTCATGGTCATCAAAAACCAACGCGTATTCAGCAACGCCGATCGGCAAATTGTTAAAAAGGGAGCGGTACTTTTTTTCACTTTGTTCAATACGGTCTTGCATTAACTTCATTTGCTTTTCTTGATCGTATGCTTTACTAATATCCTCAAGTAGCCTCGGCAATTTGTCAATATTCTCTTTTAGTAGGTAGCCCTGGATGCCATACCTAAAAAGCGAGGCTGCTCTTTCCTCACCAATAGCACCAGTCAAACAGATAATTGGCACGTCAAGACCCCGGCGCTTAAACACCTCTATGACGTCAAGCGCTGTGTAGGTCACCAGATTATAGTCGGTAATGACCAGTCTGTAGGAATTCAGATTTAGCGCCTCATTGACTTCCTCAAGCTCTTTAACATGATTAATTGTATAGTCCGAATCTGCTAAGCCTTCAATCGTCAATTCCGCATCAAGGTCTGAATCTTCAATTAATAATATTCTCTTATCTTCCACTTCATCCACTCCTGACAGATCTGTGAAGACCCTAGTAACTTTTTATTCAATCGGTGGCGTATTATTGATTACTGCCCAGAAT
>CAZVAO010000038.1:0-19368 GCA_964625175.1 uncultured Clostridiaceae bacterium | reverse complement strand
GGCAAGCGATCGGCAAGCAATGGTTTATCGGTTGGAAAGTTGGAATTATCAGGTACAGTATGTTGCCTGATTAATAATTGTTGAAAAGTTGGAAAGGAATCATTCCTTCTGTTTTACAAAGCTAGGCTATCACCAGACTGGGCATTAGCTAAAGATCACTCACCCGCTCCAAACCGCGCCATACAACGTTAAACGCGCTATGCGCATTAAACAGACGCGAAGCGGCGATTAAACTACGTTCCACAATCACTGAGCGTAGTAAGGTAATTAATAAGGATTCTGGGTGTCAATACTTTAACCTAACGCCTAACATCTAACGCCTAGCTAACCGACCAGCTAAGAAAGCATCAATCAAAAAAACAGCCCCTTCGTATGAAGAGGCTGTCTTATATTTTGAGACTAACGATTAAGAGGCGTAGGTTAATATCATGGTAATGATAAAACTGAAGAGGTTGACCACCATATGAGCGATGATGGGGACCTTAAGTGATTCGCTTTTATGATAGCTATAGGCCAAAAGCATGCCCATCATCCATAATTGAGGGATAAACGAGGGATCAAAATGGATTAAGGCAAAAATGAGACCACTGAAAATAATGGCACCGACGACTTTTGTTTGCTGACGAAAGGTATTGAATAAAACGCCGCGAAAGAGCAATTCTTCAGCAATTGGTGCAGCGATTACAATCGCCAAAAAAATCACAAGGGGGCTAGTCTGATCTGACGTCATGAGTGTGGCCGCATTTTGCGGTGTAATGGATTGCCCCAACAAGGCGTAGATGATACTCACTAAATAACCAAGCCCCATATTGGCAATGACAATGAGGGCGCCCCATTTCAGACCTTCAGTCGTCACATGATGAAACGACTTATTGTCAAACCAAAGCGCATTCAAAACGTTAGAAAAGCGGTAGACTACAAAAACAACCAGCACGCTTAGTCCATTAGCAAGAATATTGAGTAATAGGGCATTATTCGCATTATCTAATAAGGTGGGGTCGATATATTGAACCGTAAAACCAATAAGGAATTGTAAAGCGATAAACGCTATTAAAATAACAATTAATTTTTTCCAGGTGAAATTGATGGCGGGCAAGTGTTGCTGTGGTTGATCGTTTTGATTCAAGGGTTGGTCAATCAAGATAAACCTCCTCTAAGATTACTAACAAGTATCATAGCACTTACGCATAGGGATAACAAGTCTCCTACTTAAAGCCTAATTGCTTAAGCGAAGGCAACCGAGAACGCATCTTGGCGGTCTTATAAACACCAATCGATGGAGCTTCTTCCTTGGGCTTGCAGGAAAGCATTTGTTTGCGAAAAGTGTCGACATCCCATAAATCCTCTTGAAGCAGAGAGTGGGCTGGGATGTGCGGCTTCTAAAACAAGGTGGTTTGGATTGGTGATTAGACCTTTTTTGCTACGCGCATGATTGCCCCATAGTAAAAACACGAGGGGTTGAGGATGAAGATTAAGTGCCACAATCACTTGGTCCGTAAAGTGTTCCCAGCCCTTTTTGCGATGAGAAGTTGGCTCATGCTGACGCACTGTAAGGACAGTGTTGAGGAGCAAGACCCCTTGTTTCGCCCAATCCGTTAGGCAACCGTGTTGGGGGATGGGGCACCCACAATCCTGATGAATCTCTTTGTAAATATTTCTAAGTGATGGCGGGGTGGGAATACCTGGCTGCACAGAAAAACAGAGGCCGTGGGCTTGCCCAGGACCATGATAGGGATCTTGTCCTAAAATGACAACCTTTACCTGCGCAAAGGGCGTTAAAATCAAGGCATTATAAATGTCGTCTCGGTTGGGGTAAACAATTTCATTCTGGTATTCCTGGTTGAGGAAATCTTGCAACTTCAGAAAAGAAGCGCTCTTATATTCATTCTGAAGCAATGGTTCCCAATCATTTCTAAGGTTTTGCTGCATCAAATCACCATTTCTTGTTAATATGCATATATTTGACACCACAAACAAAAATCCTCTAAAGGTTTTCTAGGCAGTATTTTTACAATTTGCGCATACAAAGGCGCTAGTGAGTTATTTTTTAATGAATATGGTGTATAATTAAACTAATAAAACGCGTTCACGGGGGAATAGCAATGCGCAAAACAATGATCTGGATTAGTTTATTAATTATTATTATAGGAGCAATGACCCTAGGTGGCCTTGCCTTAGACCGAACGTTAACACTGCGCACAGTTGATGCAGTGAAGGTTGGCAATCAATCCGTTTGGCTGACAGGCGTCATTACCCGACCCGATGCTGTTAGTGAGTATGGGTTTGCGGTTAGTGATTTTCCACTTCCACCCAAGGATGGTCAGACGGTTAATTATTACAAAGTGGAAGGCAATTTGGGCGCGAATTCTCAATATAATTACCTTTTGACTGAGCTTGAGGCAGACAAGCATTATTTTATTACAGCCTATTATTATCAAGATAGTCATTACACCTATGGTAGAGAGATGATTATCGATACACCGCCCACAATAAGGGTGGATATGGGATCCGCTTATGTTGAATTAGAGGAGACAGATATAGAGATTCCAATCTATATCACACGGTCTGCGGATATCATGATTGGTCAAATAACCTTCACGTATAATCCTCAGGAGCTGGAACTAAAAGAATTGAAAAGCAATTTGTCATCGGATACCAATCCCGCAACACGAACCATTGCGACAGAAGACTTGGTGCAAATTGAATACTCGTGGCGCTATCCAGCCATGACCCCTTTAGATGATGCAGAAATCAGCCTAGTTTTTAATGTCAATGAGACCATTGCCGAATCCGGCCAGTCCGTCATCGATTTAGTGACAGCGGATTTCTATAATGACCTCGGAGAAAAATTGGCGGCTCGAGTGACGGATGGTGCGATTGATTATCAATTCAAAGACAGCGTACAACGAACCACCGATAAGTATTTCAACGAAAACGATATGACTTACACGCACACTCGCCTCTCAAACACGGAATTATTGACCGTCAAGCATACCAATCTGATGAATTACTCGCGCTGGATGCAGGCACGCGGCTACTTTGATGATAACCAATTGCCAGTTAATATTTCGCAAGGCTATATGGTTGATCCGCCAGAGCTAGCTGAAGGACAATTACTGCGCCAAGAGTGGACGTTCTCATTGACCCAATCTCAGCGTAATGATTTAATCAATGCGGATTGTGATTTGCGTTACTATACCCCATTAGGGATGAGTTTCTATTTTGCAGCCGAAGACTTTGCTGCTTTAGGTACCGCGTATCAAACATGGAAACTGGAATTTGCGTCCTTAGATCAGCGCACGGTTCAAACCTATCTAAAACCTGGCGAGAGTCTGGTTTCGGCTTGGGAAGTGGATCACCATCTGCCAGTTAAATCAGAGGTTCAGTTCCAAGTTAGTGGTGAATATGATAAACAACGCTTACGGATTAGAGTCATCAATGCCGATGGCTTTGTACAAGATTTGGTTCCCTACTATCGCACAAACAACGGGCAAGAATTGGTCTGTTTAGACATTGAAGAGAATGTAACCTGTCTATTGATTGAGCCAAACAGCCGAACGATTTTGCATACGGTTGGTAGTAATCTCTATGTTTACAATAATGAAATGCAGCCGATCTATATTAGTTACTTTGGAGCGAACAACACAATCATGTTGCCGGTACGGCTGTTAGATCGGGCAATGGGTCTCAATGTGGCCTATCGCGACGGCTATAATCAAGTGATGATTGAAGATGGCCGCGAGATTATCATCACGGGCGGTAGTCGGGTGGTTCTAATCAATCAACAAGCTTATCTAATGGATGAGGCTCCTGAGTTTAAAAATGGCATCTTCTATATACCCATAGACTTTATATCAGAGGTATTGGGTGGCGAGTTTACCTATAATTCGAGTGACCACTTAGCGCAAATTATCTATTAAGAGGAGGTTTGCTGATGAAAATCGTCGTAAAAGCCTTGATTTTTCTAACCTTATTGTTTTTGCTACCTCTACCCTTAAATGGACAAGCGGTTGCTAATTCCTATGAGATTGTGCTGTATGAGTCAACGATTAATCTCACCGAGGGGTTTACCTTCACGCGGATTGATGGCTATGTGCAAGTAGAGGGCAGCGATGGCGTTTTGTCCAACGTTTTGCAAGGTGAACACATCCTTGATCCCCATACGGGTATAGGGGGGGAAATCTATAGTAACTACTTCTATCTTGATGTTTTATCTAATGAAGCGGGTAGTTTTACTTTAGAATTGGAATTATCGGAATTGGTGCGTAAGGATGGTAGCGGTTATTTCCTGGATGACAATGGTAATGGGGTAAGAGATCTCGGTGAGGGGTCAATCAAGCTGCCCACCTATACGGTTATTCCTGAAGTAACCTTGGATCAAGCGCTATCCTATCAGAGTTCGATGACTGGTTTTTTGGCGATTACAGGAACGGCTCCAGATGCTGCGGGGCAGGATATTGGTCTGCGTTATCAAGGAGAAGCCTTCCTAAGTACTTATGAAATAGCTGATAACGGTGTGTTTGGTTTTATGATTGATGCTGGGAATGCATTTGATCATGGCGGAGTATTAGAGATTGTCTTAGAGATGGGTCAGCCAGATGCGGGCACTGCGATTAGTGGTGGTATCGTGGTGGTGACCGGAAGTGTGGATGCCATCCCGCTCGATGTTGGGGCTTATCCTGCAGCTTTTAGTGAGGGGATCTTGCACAGTAATATTGAGGTTAGCCTATCTAATTTGCCGGATGCTTATATTGATGGCGACCATTTGATTAGCAATCATCAGTTTTATACACGCTTGCTCGATGAAGATGATGCGTTGATCACCGTTGTTGATGACCTGACGCTCCTCGTTAATTCGGGTATTTCTACTAATTTAACCTATTCTCCCTTTAATATTGCCGCATTGAAGAAGCTGGAACCGGGTTCCTACACCATAGAAACAACGTTAAAAGCGGGAACGCTGCAGATTGCAGTTGGCCAAACGGAATTAGAGGTCTTAGAGGCCGCTGAGGATACTATGATCGGGATGGGGCTCTTAAGCGGTATTAAAACGGGACAGTTAGAGCTCGACTTTGGGGGTCAAGATGGCCTTTCTAATCAAGATGATCTTGTATTTTATGATAGTGGAACACCGATTAACCATACCAATGGAGGCTATGTCTTCAAATACTATGCGCCTGGTGAGAGTCAGCAGATTATCCATACACTCATGACGCGCGACCTGGGTGGCTCTGCCTATCCAACCCTGTTACCTGCTGGTCTACTGGCGAAGCAATTCTTGGGAGAGGACGTCAGCCGGGCGGTGATTCCTTTGTATCAAGGCGGTGAATTCCAATATTCAATCGAGGTTTATGCCTTGCAAGAGGGCTATTATCGTCAGATTTTCCGCGATTCAGGCTCTTTTACCGCGGCAAGTTACCAGGTGTCCATTGGAAACGCGATTGTGTACACAGGCGAAGAGCAAGATCAAACCATCACGGTTACAGAATATGACGGCACGCCTGTTAATAATGCCATTATTTATTACGGACACGATATATACGGTGTTAGTAATCCCCAGTACAAACGCACAGTAACAAGTGGTTTAAATGAAGCGGGTGTTTACGATGGAGAGAAAGCCTATCTCTTCCTTAATAATGCGACAACCAACGTTATTGGGGGTAGGTATACAGTTGAAGATTGGATGGTCGAAGGTAGTGGTAGTTTGAATTTTGTGGTCTACCATTTAAATAGTGACAGCACGGCAACGTTGATGGCGGTGGTGGAAAATGGGGTTTCAATTCTCGGAAGTGATGTTTGGAGTGTCACAGTTGATAAAGACGTGGCCAGCCCAGGGCAAGAGCAGGAATATGTGCTTACCGTGCGCGATGATAACGGCCTTCGAGTGGTACCAGCTATAATCGATATCTTTGAGGATGGGATTGGGAGACGAACCATCGGCTCGATTGAAATTAATGCCAATATAATGAACGATGGCATCCATATTATTCATACGTGTCAAGGAACCACCTCTGAGACAATCGTTTTTCGAGCAAGTAGTGCGGATGGCACCCAAACGGGTGAGGCAGTCGTCGACGTTATGAGCACCCAACTTAACTTTACAAGTGATACCGCGGGTGAGATTACAGAGTTTTTCACGACGCCCTTAGCGTTTACAGTGATTAATCCATCCGATGGAGATCCTTTGCCACTCGACCTCAGCTATCAGTTTGTTAATCTTGGCACAGATGCGAGCGCAACCCTAAGTGCTGCAAGTGGAAGTAATAATGTGGTGGGCGATGGCATCATAGAGGGTGCAGACAGTTACGATCTTAAGGTCCTCGTCAAAAACCTGAACCACACCGAGATTGAATATGCGGGAGTTGTACCCGTTCTCCAGATCTATCTGGGGACCCAGGGTGACGATAGTGATCAGCTTTTAGCCGAGATTCCAATTGGGACAGCTGAATTAGTTTCGGATCCAGCATCTTTAGTAAGTGGTCTAAATACGATTACATTGACTTATCAGGATGCCGAAGGCCAACCTCTTGCGGACCGCATGATCTCAATCAATGGGTCTAATGTGGGCACCACGAATGGTAATGGCCAGTTTAGCTATTCGTCGTTAGCGGCGACCACCTTGAATGTTTTCGCACAGACCGATGTTAGCGATGTGTATGTTGAACTAGTGATTAAATACAATGGATCAAGCGGTGGGACTAGTGGCAATGATGTGGTTAGGGCCCCCCGTTATGTGAGTAGCCCAACCGCAACGATTACCATCAACAATCCATACGCGATGCTCCGTATCGGAATTGGCAACAAAGAGGAGGATTTCTTCATTCCTACGAAGACTTACTCGGGACAAGTAACAGACTTGCAGCCTGGCGAGAACATTGTTCAAGTCAATATACTGGATGAACGTTATTTGTTCTTCAACTACGAGGTCAAGATTTTTTATGACGCTCCAGTCGAACCGCTCGTACTGCAAATTGGAGTCGAGGGCATCTACGGGACACCGACATTTCTTTTGGGAACGACGATGGTACCTGTGCGTTTTGTAGAGCAACTTAGGGCAGAGGTTTTTTGGGATGCTGCGACTAAGACGGCGACTTATGTGCGCGGCGATACAGAGATTATTGTATCGGTTGGTCAGGACTACGCTTGGATTAACGGACAGTGGTCTAAACTAACACAAGCGCCTTACATCAATCAAAAGGGGCGCTTGATGGTGCCGATTCGCATGATTGCCGAAGAATTAGGGTTTAATGTTCAGTGGACCAGTAACAAGGAACCCATAACCATTAGCAAGTAAGCGATAGATTAAGTAGAGGGGTGTGGTCGTTGTGAAAAATCGAATAAGTAATCATCAGGGGTTTACACTCATTGAGATGCTGGTAACATTGGGGATTTTTATTTTAATTGTAGGGCTAGCAATGCCGCTCTTAATGAGATCATCAACAGCTGCGCATATACGGAAATTAGAAGTGGAGATGGGCGCAGCACTTGAAGAGCTTCAACGCTATGTGGCAGGTAAAGAAGCCGAAACACAGAGCGATGATATTGTCAGTTGTGCATTAGGAAGAATCCAAATGCTTCAATCCCCCTATTTGGAGGACGATGCTGAACTTGCGGCTGATTTACCACTCGTACTATCGAATATGCCGGAATATTTGGCCTATGAGGTTGGGCTTGAGACCTTTGAAGGTAGTGATCGGTTTGTGATCTCTGTTTCATATCCATCAAATCTTGTTGATTTTCGTGGGGTCACTCCCGAAGAGGTTGCCAAAAATAAGTGGCCGACTGAAGGCAACACAAGTGAATGGGTTGATGGCAATGGGCAAACCTGGCAAGCATTCAACAATGATCTATATGTGATTCCGGGTGGCAGCGCGATCTATGTAACGCAGATCAAAGTCACCAGCTATTTTTACGATATTAACAGTACCCACAATCATACCAGTGTCAGCTATACACTGCGCTAAGGATTAAATATCTATGTGGTTTCTCCCTCACTCAGAAAACAGAGCTTGAGTAAAAGTCAAAAATGAATGAATCGAATACGAAAGAGCATGCGAGGTGTGCTCTTTTTTGTCTGTCAGATTAGCTAACAGAAGCAAATGTAAGGTTCGCGGATAAACGAGAAAAGTGTAATTAAAACAAAAACGGATTCCGCCTCATTGTGAGAGCGGAATCCATTCTATTATGGTGTTATGAGGCACTTACAACAGCGGGCTAAGGCCAAGGTCTTGAAGTTTGGATGGCGACGGCAAGCCAGTCTTAACGTCCCAACCACGGGCTAGATAGTACTCGTCTAGCATATAATCAAGCTCAACGACGCTACCTGCGGATTCCCGCGAATCTGCGGGCAGGGGTTCGTGGGTAAATCGGCGGGGTAAGCTATCGTCCTTGCGCGTCAATCCACATTTTTGGAGATAGAGCCGCTCCAAGTTGATTATTCGTTCTGCGGCTTGTTGGATTTTTTGGGGCGTAAAGAGGATGCCTGTTAAACTACTTAATAACTTGGCAGCGGCATCGTAATCGACAATTTCCATATTAACGACTGTGTTTTTACAAACATTAAGGCTATCCGCTAAGGCACAAAGCTCTTCATAGTGCTTGACGACGCGTCCTTTGCCACGGTATTTGAGACGAAAGGCCGCATCAGCCGTGCCAAAACGGCGCAGACCTTCTGCCGCATCATTGGTAAATTCAAACCAGGGTTCAGATCGTAAGTGATCACCACCACGCGAAGCGACGGCTAGACCAAGGGCATAGCCCTTTATGCCGCGGGGATCAGCCATAAAGAATTCGAGACCCTTAACATGAAACGCATAAGGAAGCGCGAAATCACCAAGTTTATGGGCGGCTGCAACTACACCATCGGCCAATAAGTCACCAAAGCCTTGGCGCAAGGCTATTTGATCAAGCAAGGCAAGCACAGCATCGCCATTACCCCAAGATAGATCGAGCCCTTGAGTGGTTTCAATATCGATTAATTCGCGCTGCCAGAGTTCCATCGCAAAGCCAATACACTCGGCAGCTGAAATCACATCGATGCCGTAGCGATTACAGAGGTCCACACATTTTAGGGTTGTAGGTAGGTCACTAATGCCGAGCTTTGAGGAAAAGCCAGCTAACCCCTCAAACTCTGGTCCTTCACTTTTTAAACCCTTAAATTTGCCTTCATTAATTTCATAGAAGCGGCTACAAGGAATATTGCAAGCAAAGCAACCCTTATTTTTGGTCTTGTAGGTGTCGGCAAGGTGCTCGCCACTTATTTGATCAACCTCTGGAAAGCATCCGGTTTGATAATGATGGGTTGAAAGGCATCCGTAATTGTTCAAGGCACTGACCAATACAGTCGTTCCTAGCCTAAATCGGGTGGGATACTCCACATGATCCAAAATGTTTTGGTTGACTTGGCCGACCGCTTCCATAAATGCTGGTGGATCAGCGATGGTTACAGGCAGCGTTCCGCGAATGGCAATGGCTTTGACATTTTTGGCGGCCAAGAGGGTGCCAAGACCCGTTCGGGCAGCGGCACGCACTAGATTACAAAAGATGCCCGCGTATTTAACACCGTTCTCTGCTGCGGGACCGACACAGGCAATTTGAGTGCGCTTGTCTTGCAGCTCCGTAAGGATCTGAGCATTGGTTTGCCAAACATCGAGACCTTTGAGGTGGTGGGCGTCCATAAATCGAATGGTGTCGTTCTTAATTGCCAAATAGCAGAATTTGGGAGCCTTGCCTTCTATGATAATTTGATCATAGCCGGCGAATTTAACTTCGGGTCCAAAAAAGCCTCCAGCATTAGAATCGCCCAATATGCCCGTTTGCGGGGACTTCCCAGAAAAATTGACGCGTGCAGATCCAGAAAAATTGGTGCCTGAGAGGGGTCCAACGCCGATAATTAACTTATTTTTGGGTCCTAAGGGATCGCAGTCTGCTGGCACTTCATCAAAGAGTGTTTTCATGTTGAAGCCTCTGCCACCAATGTAATCAGTGGCAAAGTTTTGGGGAAGCTTTTCAATAATAAAGCTTTGGCTAGTCAAATTAATGCGAAGACGTTTTCCGGTATAGCCGTGCATAAATAACACCCTTTCTATTTATAGAGTAATGCGCCGGTAGCACAGGCAGCGACACAGGCGGGTGAACCATTGCATAAATCGCAAATCAATGGCGTAATAGCGGCTTTAGAAAAGCGAATCGTATCAAACACGCAAACCGCAGCACAGCGCTGGCAGCCCGTGCAAAGATCCGCATCAACAATCACGGCATGGGTTACAGGATCTTTAGAAAGCGCCCGAACCGGGCAGGCTTCAATACAGGGTGCGGCACCACATTGGTGACAAGCAGAGGGTAAATCAATTCCCTGGGCTTCATCTTTAATCACAGCAATACGAGAGAGCTCAGAACTGAAGACCTGATGATGCCCGACACTACAAGCCATCTCACAAGCGCGGCATCCACTGCATAAATCCGGATCAATCACGAGTCGTTTATAGCTCTTGGGTGTTTCCTTCACCAATTTCACAACCTGGTTGGTCTGAGGATCTAATAGATCAATACGATAGATGACCTGGCCGTTGGGGTCGGGACAAGCAAAGTGGTCCGTGTAAGGAATCCAGTCGTTGCTATTCGGTGTCACGCGTTGTTTGGCGGGGAAAAACGGCATTAGGCTCTGCAGTGCCCAGATGCAAATGTGTTGTCCTGGGGGCAGAATGAGTTTGCCACCATGAACTTCAAAGTAATCTCCGACATGCATGGGGGAGTCACAGAAACCAAGAATTTTTTCA
The DNA here is from genome assembly GCA_964625175.1 of uncultured Clostridiaceae bacterium. Classification (GTDB taxonomy): domain Bacteria; phylum Bacillota; class UBA994; order PWPR01; family PWPR01; genus CAZVAO01. Next base: position 8,590 of record CAZVAO010000038.1, on the reverse strand, counting down.
ACCGTTACTCTAAGATTATACATTGTTTGACCTCTTTTCCTAATTTAAAACAGAAAAACGCCTCAACTTGGAGACGATATTAACCGCGTTGCCACTCCTATTTTTCGAAACTGTTTCCAGCATCAAAACGCTTTGTAGGTACGAACATACCTTGCCAAGATAACGTTTGACAAACGGTCGAGGCTACTCGATTTCACCTGACACCTCAGGAATCCATTCAGTATGCCAATCTGTTTAGGCTCCCACCGCCCCTAAATCGCTGTGTCATATGCACATACCTACTCATTTCCTTCATCGGATTAAAGGTATTATACTCAATATCTCAACCATTGTCAAAATATTTGAGACCACCCTTTAATAGAAAGGCTAAATGCTCTTACTGTGCTCCGGTTAGCATTCCTTAAACAAACCTTAACCGAGAATGCCGCGACCGCAATAAAAACAGGGGCCCCCTTGAATGTAGTGGTTATATTCGGTATAATGACAGCAATTCCATATAGTAAAGGCGAAGATTGGGGCCGTGATGGCTACACTCCCGTATCAGAGAGATTGTCCTTGTGCTGGAAGACAATTTACAGGAAGCAAAACACGATCACCCATGAGCCGATTCCTTGAATTAAGTAAGGGAATCCGCAGATATGCGATATCAATGAAATGAGAGCTATACGGAAGTTTGAGTATGGAAAATGGGTGGTACCGCGCTATGACGTCCCTGGGATTAATTCCGGGGGTTTATATATTTAAAGGAGTGATTATGATGAGTTTTCCAGAATTACGTGACGAGACAACAAGAGAGATGGAATTACGTATTGCAGATTTTTGGGATGACATTAATATTTTAGAAAAGAGTATCACTGAGCGAGAGGGTGCGCCTTCTTATGTCTTCTATGAGGGACCACCGACGGCCAATGGACGGCCGGGAATCCATCACGTGATTGCGCGTACACTGAAGGATACGATTTGCAGATTTAAGAATATGCAGGGCTACCAAGTTAAGCGCAAGGCGGGCTGGGATACCCATGGGTTGCCCGTTGAAATTGAGGTTGAAAAACAGCTAAAGTTAAGTAGTAAACAGGATATCGAGACCTATGGTATTGCTGAGTTTAATCAAAAATGCCGCGAATCTGTCTTTACTTACGAATCACAATGGCGCGATATGACGCGTCGTATGGGCTACCATCTCGATTTGGATCATCCCTATATCACCTTAGACAACGACTATATTGAAACGGTATGGTGGATTTTAGACCAGTTCAATAAAGAGAACTTTCTTTATGAAGGACATAAAATTTTACCCTATTGCCCCCGTTGTGGTACGGGTTTAGCGAGTCACGAAGTTGCCCAGGGCTATAAAGAAATTAAATCAGAAACAGTTGTTGCAAAGTTTAAATTAAAGAATGAAGATGCTTACTTCTTGGCATGGACCACAACACCTTGGACGCTCGCTTCCAATGTTACTTTAACTGTAAATGCCAATGTGGAATATGTTAAGGCAAAGTCGCTGGATGATGGTAATACCTATATCCTCGCCAAAGAATTGGCGCCACTGGTGATCAAGGGTGAGTATGAAGTGGTGGATTCCTGCATGGGAAGCGATTTAGAATATGTCGAATATGAGCAATTGATGCCGTTTATGCACACGAAAGAAAAGGCCTTCTATGTAACCGTCGCGGATTATGTAACGACGGCAGATGGTACGGGCATTGTCCATACGGCTCCAGCCTTTGGGCAAGATGACTACGAAACGGGCCGCAGATATAATTTGCCAGTCTTCCAACCCGTTGATTCTACAGGTAAATACACAACGACACCTTGGAAGGGTCAGTTTGTCATGGATGCCGATTTAGACATTATCAAGTGGCTCTATGCAGAAGGAAAACTCTATTCGAAGCAAAAACTAGAGCATAATTATCCACATTGCTGGCGTTGTAAAACGCCCTTGATTTATTATGCGCGTAAGTCATGGTATCTTGAGATGACGAAGATTAAGGATCAGCTTATTGCCGCTAATAATGAAATCGAGTGGTATCCACCCCACGTGGGCGAGAAGCGCTTTGGCAATTGGCTAGAGAACCTCAACGATTGGGCCTTGTCGCGCAGTCGGTATTGGGGAACCCCACTCAATGTCTGGCGCTGTGATTGCGGTCACTTTGAGACCATCGGTTCACGCGCTGAATTAGTGGAACGCGCAATCGAAGATATCGACGAGAGCATTGATCTGCATCGTCCTTTCGTAGACGACGTACATCTGACGTGTTCAGAGTGCCAGGGAACGATGACGCGCGTTTCCGAGGTCATTGACTGTTGGTTCGATAGTGGCTCGATGCCGTTTGCGCAACACCATTATCCATTTGAAAACAAAGAGCGATTCTTTAAGGAATTGTATCCCGCAGATTACATTAGTGAGGCCATTGATCAAACACGCGGTTGGTTCTATTCTCTGTTAGCGATCTCTGTGTTCTTAACGGGGACATCCGCCTATAAACGCGTTTTAGTATCGGATATGATTCTTGATAAAGATGGCCAGAAGATGTCGAAGTCTAAAGGTAATACGGTAGACCCCTTTGATATTTTTGATCGCTATGGTGCCGATGCGGCGCGTTGGTATTTCCTGCACAGTTCGCCCCCATGGTTACCCAAGCGCTTTGATGAAGAGGGTGTCAAAGAAGTCATCAGTAAATACTTCTCAACGCTTAAGAATGTTTATAAATTCTTTACCCTCTATGCCAATACAGACCAATTAAATCCAGCGGAATTTGCTATACCAGTAGCCGATCGCCCTGAGATTGATCAGTGGATTGTTTCTAAGTACCATAATCTCATCAAAACGGTAACGGATGCTTGTGAAGCGTTTGATTTAACCGTCGCCGTACGCAGTCTCCAGACATTTGTCAACGAAGACTTGTCGAATTGGTATATCCGTCGCAATCGTCGCCGTTTTTGGGCTTCCGAGTTGACCGACGACAAAAAAGCAGTTTTCCTGACAACTTACGAAGTATTAGTTGGCGTATCGCAGTTAATGGCGCCATTTGCTCCCTTCCTAGCAGAGGAATTGTATCGCGATTTAACAGGGCAAGAGTCCGTTCATTTGAGTGATTTCCCAATTGCCGATGAGAATCTTATTAATCCATTAACGGAAGAGCGTATGGATTTAGTGCGTAACCTTGTTAAGTTAGGACGCTCAAGTCGCGAGTCCGTTAAAATTAAAGTGCGACAGCCCATATCTCAAGTGGTCGTAGATGGACGCTACGAGGATTTAATTGGGGATATGGTCGAATTGATTGAAGAAGAACTAAATGTCAAAAAAGTAGTGTTCACCGATAAATTAGCTGAATATCTCAGCTTTAGTTTAAAGCCCAACTTCCGTGTGGCTGGTCCTTTACTTGGAAAACAAGTGGGGGCATTCACGAAGGCACTCAAACAACTAGACGCATTTAGTGCAGCGAAGGCCATCGAGAACCATGAGGCGCTCAGCGTAATGGTGGGTGACAAAGAAGTTCCTCTTAACGACGAATTGGTTCAGGTGGATCTCAACGCGCAAAAAGGCTATACGGTGAGTATGGAAAACAACATTTTCACCATACTTGATACAACGCTGACACCCGAATTGCTTACAGAAGGGCTTGCTCGTGAGTTCGTTTCAAAAGTTCAGCAGTTACGTAAAACAAATGACTTTGAAGTGATGGATCATATCATGGTCGAATACAATGGCGATGCCGAGGTAGCCCAAGCTTTGAAAGAATATGAAGATACGATCAAGTCGGAAGTTTTAGCTGTCAGCATCACGTCTGTAACTGAGGAACTAGAGGCAATCGATCTAAATGGTCATATGACAGGGATTCAGCTTACCCGAGTCGAATAGCGGTGGGAATGCTTCTTAATATAGGTGCTCTCCCTGCATCGATGACATAACGATTAATAAAATTTCAAATTACAAAAACTCCGCGTAATTGCGGTGTTTTTGCATTTAGAGGTAATAAATTAAGGAATTTACTGTGCTGAGTAGGCATGTGGCTTGTTATTGCTCTAAATAGTTGATTCGCGAGAAGTATTTTAAGGAATATCTGTTTAGGTATTGACGGATGCCTATTTAATTGATATTATATCTTATACTTTAACGCTTTAACGTGTTAAAGGATTAAGAGTGTGGAGTAGATCATAATGAGAAATGTGAAACCATTGAGAGACTTTGAATATAAATTACGTGAAATTAATCGGGAAGCCGGATTTGATGAAGTCAGTGTGGCTCAGACGGGTTTAAGTAATATTTATGAAAAAGGGATTAAAGATCAAAACATGATTAAGTTCATGAATGGCGCAGAAGTGTATGCCTTGCGGCCTGACTTTACGACGGCGATTGTCGAATGCTTTGTCAAAGAGAAGGATCAAACCTTCAGCTCTAGAGTTTCTTATTTCGGCAAAATATTTCGCAAACAATATCGCGCAAATGAGTCCTATCAGGCGGGCGTAGAGATTTTCTATGATGATTGTGCGACGAGTGATGTTGCCGTTTTGCGCCATGCCGGTCGATTTGTTCGTGCGCTGGGTGTCAATAATTACATCATCTGTGTGGGGCTGGCCCCCTTCATAGAGCATTTAGGAAAGAAATTGGGCCTAAAGGATCAAGGCTTCGATCAGCTCGTAGCGACGATGCAGGACCATAACCATGTATTGTTGCGAAGTATTTTGGCAGATCAACTGCCGCCAGAGGAATTCAATGAAATCTGGGAGATGTTTACGGTGCGCAATAATCAGCGCATTTTGGCTTTGCTTAAGAAATATTTTTATGAGGTCTATCAGCAAAGTCAAATTGCAGAGATTATTGGAGGCTTGGATGACCATTTTATCCTCGATCTAAGTCTTGTTAAGAGCCTTGATTACTATACAGGGATCATATTTGATGCCTATATTGCCGATTATCCGTATTCAATTTTGCATGGGGGTCGTTACGACCAATTATCACAAAAATTTGGGGGTAGCTTTCCTGCAATTGGGTTTGCGATGAATCTAGATTATGTATTGGAGAATTGTCATGGTAAATGATCAAAATAAAATCACAATAGCGATCCCTTCGGGCAGATTGCGCAAGAAGTGCATCGATTTATTAGAGCGTTGTGGCTTGATTTCCATAGAAACAGGGGGACGCAAGTTAATGTGGGAGAATCATTCTCTCAAGATTATTGAGGTGAAACCAATCGACGTCCCGGTTTACGTGGAGAATGGTGTAGCCGATTGTGGGTTTATTGGAAAAGACGTGTTGCTCGAACATAAACCCAATGTTTATGAATTGCTAGACTGCCAGTTTGGCAGCTGTGTTCTGGCTCTAGCCCAAATGAGTGATGAAGTTGGCTCTCGCATCACGGGGATTGCCAGCAAGTATCAAAATATTGCAAGAGAGTATTGCCAAGCGAATAACCTAGATGTCCCCGTTATTCCACTCAATGGCTCCGTAGAATTAGCACCACAAGTTGGACTCGCTAACACCATTTTAGATATTGTGGATACAGGCGAAACGATGCGAGCAAACGGATTAGAGCAGATTGAGGTCTTAACAACGATTACGGTCCGCTTTATTGCGAATAAAGCCAGTTATCAATTGGCACGTGGTCCGCTTGACGATATTATCCAAAGAATCCAGGCAGAGATTGAGGGAGGCGTTCAAAATGTTTAAACAATATTCAGCTGAAGCTTTTAATTCAAAGTTTTGTAATATCGCCAATATATTTGATGAGGAGATCGTGCGTTCAGTCAAGGGCATTTGTAACGCGGTTAAGACCTCCGGGGATCAAGCCGTTATCGATTACACAAAGCTCTATGATCAAGTGGACTATCAGAATCAAGGTTTTCGGGTAACGGAAGAGGAAATCGTTGAGGCCTATCAATCTATCGAAGACGAGTGGTTGCAGGCCTTAAGAAAAGCGATTGCCAATATAACCAGTTTTCATGAGCAACAAAAAGAGAAGTCGTGGATGGATACCAGCATGATTGGAACGGTTCGGGGGCAGCTCGTTACTCCCTTACAACGAGTAGGGCTTTATGTGCCCGGTGGGACGGCCTCGTTGGCCTCCTCTGTGCTCATGTGTGGCATCCCGCCGCAAATAGCTGGAGTCGAGGAAATCGTCATCACCAGCCCTGCTGCTAAAGATGGACGACTACCCGCACAAACCCTTGTGGCTGCGGCAGAGATTGGAATTAAGGAAATCTATAAAATTGGTGGTGCGCAGGCGATTGCAGCGCTGGCCTATGGCACAGAAACCATCAAAAAAGTTGATAAAATAGCGGGACCAGGCAATATCTACGTGACCATAGCCAAGAAAGAAGTGTTCGGCATTGTGGATATCGATATGTTGGCGGGACCATCCGAGGTGTGTGTGGTTGCAGACAGCTCAGCCAAGCCAGAATGGGTGGCGGCTGATCTTTTAGCACAAGCGGAACACGATGCGTTAGCAAGGGCGATTCTGATTACAACCGATGCGGAATTGGCAGATCAGGTTGGCAGAGAGATTGAACAACAAATTTGTGAACTCGCACGGGAAGCGATCGCACGCCAAAGTATTGTAGAAAACAGTGGTTATGTACTGGTAGAAACGATTGAAGAGGCCGTTGACTTGGCCAATCAGTTTGCGCCAGAGCACTTAGAGCTGGCAGTAGATGCGCCTTTTGACCTGCTCCCATTTGTTAAAAATGCGGGTTCAATCTTTTTGGGCCACTTTGCAGCAGAGAGTATCGGGGATTATGCGGCTGGTCCTAATCACGTCTTGCCGACGGGGGGCAGCGCTCGGTTCTACTCATCACTCGGCGTTTCACACTTCTATAAACGCAGTGGCGTTTTGTACATGAACCGGCAGGGATTTGATCAGATTGCCGACACTGTGATCCAAATGGCAACGGGAGAAGCATTACAGGGGCATGCAGACGCTGTCCGGAGGAGAAAGTAAATGGCTAACGAGACCTATGAATTCATCAACAAATCCAATATTCGCTTAAGTCTGAATGAGAACCCATCGGGGCCTGAGCAAATTAAGCCGTTTCCAGAGCTGAACTGGTCCGATTTTATGCTTAACCGTTATCTGCGCCAAGAGGATGGACCCTTATTGCCAGCCATAGCTGCCTATACGGGATTCCCGCCCGAGTACATTATTGCTGGTAATGGTGGGGATGAAATCATCTTTAATTTGGTTCAAGCGTTGGCCACTGAAACCCGAACCATGCTCATCAATCCACCGACATTTGGAGAATATGCCCAGGCGGCGGACACCTGCTTTGTGGAAGCTTTCGAGGTTAGACTCGCAGACAACTTTGAGCTGGATGTCGATCAGATTATCGCAACGTGCAAGTCCGAAAACATCGATTTGGTCTTCATCTGCAATCCCAATAATCCAACGGCGAATCTTTTCAGCAAAGAAGCCATCCGTACCGTATTGGACAATGTTCAGGCCTATGTGGTGGTGGACGAGGCTTATTATGAGTTTGCTGGGGAGACCATGGAAGATGAACTTAAGCAATACCCAAAGATGATTATCTTGCGGACCTTATCCAAAGCATTTGCTGCCGCTGGTTTACGGATCGGCTATGCACTGGCTAATCCACCCGTTATTAAGCAGATCCGCAGTATTCAAATGCCTTTTAATATCGGTAACGTGCCCCAGTTCTTGGGCGCTGAACTCTTGAAAAATCGCGATGCCTTCTTGGCCAATGTGGCGGAGTCTCGGCAAGAACGCGATCGTCTGATTACCACATTAAACCAAATCCCGGGTCTAAAAGCTTATGATAGCTTTACAAACTACATCATTCTGGATGTGGGGGGACCGGCCATAACGGTGGTAGACTATTTGGCAGATCACGGTATTTCGGTCAGGGATATTTCGAAGATGGATCCGCGCTTAGCCCATATGATCCGAATTTCGGTAGGATTACCCGAGCAGAATGCCTTGTTGGTTTCCTTATTAAAACAATGTAGGGGAGAGATTTTCGATGGAATTAATCAGTAAAGAACGAATAACAAAAGAAACCAAGATCACCATTAAAATAACAGATGACCAAGCGATCGCAATCAATACGGGCAATGGTTTTTTTGACCACATGCTGACCTTGTTTGCTTTCCATGCGGGTATGGGGCTCGCAATTGATGCCGCTGGTGATGTGGCGACGGGAATGCACCACACCGTTGAAGATATCGGGATTACGCTGGGCCAAGTCCTCGCTGAACTGTGGGGGGATAAAAAGGGCTTTGCACGCTACGGGAGCAAAGCATTGCCGATGGACGAAGCCTTGATTCTTATCGCTTGTGATTTGTCGGGCAGATCCTACTTTGAGTGTGATGCAGCGTATACCTTGCCAATAATCGCGGATTTCCCTGTGGAATTAGTCGAAGAATTCTTCAGAGCACTTGTCAATAATGCTAAAATTACATTGCATATTCGCCAAATGGCGGGTAGAAATACACACCACATTATTGAGGCAATCTTTAAATGCTTCGGACAGGTGTTGGCCCAATGTATGGAACTAAAAGGTGACCGCATTCCTTCTTCTAAGGGTGTTCTCTAATGATTGGGATTATAGATTATGGGGTTGGCAATGTTTTCAGCGT
>CAZVAO010000037.1:0-19805 GCA_964625175.1 uncultured Clostridiaceae bacterium | reverse complement strand
TGTGGTCTCTTCGCCCTAACCAATTTAAATTAGGCCCATTAATAATTAATACTTGCTTCATTATTGTCCTTCTTTCTCTTGTAAAACTGAGCTAAAATGGTTTGCCACTGGTCATTGGAAATGGATTCAACAGCAACATCACCCCAATCTCGGGGAATGATCCAAACCATCTCACGCTGACTTTGCCTTTTCTTGTCCGAGTGGATATGAGCAAAAACAGCTTCAATATCTATTTCACTTGGCAACGGGGCTATATGTGGTATGTTAGAAATCTGGTCTTGGATGGCACGATAAAACGCTTCATGTGCCTTACCCATTTTCCACGCTAAGTAAGCGGCTCCAGCGATACCGTAGGCAACTGCCATACCATGTGGTAGTTGATAGATGGCTTCCAAGGCATGTCCTAACGTATGACCTAAGTTGAGCGTCCTACGTCTAGCCCGATCGAAGGGATCTTCCAGACTCACGATGCGCTTAAACTCTAAGCATCGTTCAATTGTTGACTGGATTAGACCCGACTCGTTATGCATTGACTCAAGTAACTGAGGATCACCGAGCAATACGCTATATTTGAGAACTTCTCCATACCCATTTGCCCACTCTTCAACTGGCAATGTCCCCATTAGAGAAGGATTAACAATCACCATCGTCGGTTCATAAAAACTGCCAATGATGTTTTTGATCCCCGCAAAATTAACAGCGGTCTTACCGCCTATTGCGGCATCAATCTGTCCGATGAGTGTGGTCGGTATATTTATATAGGGGATTCCCCTCATATAAGTTGCAGCCGCAAGCCCCCCTAAATCAGAGATCACACCACCCCCAAGGTTAAGGATATAAGATTTTCGCTGAGCATTTTCTGATACCAGCCAACTGTAAATCGCACATAATTGTTCCAGGTTTTTACTCGACTCACCAGGCTCAATGATTTTTGAGCTATATCTCAAGCCGCACTTGGTGAATTGAGCGCTTAACGCATCCAAATACAAAGGGGCAACATGACGATCGGTCAAAATAAAGAATTTTTCAGATGTTTCTTGTGCTAAGAAATGAGCAAAATCTTGCCAATTTCCATTATTAAAAATCAGCATATTTAACAATCAACTCCTCGATTTGCGACTCGTCGCCACTTGTTACAATCAGGTCAGCATAACGTCGATACAGCATTACCCGCTTCTGATACAAACGCAGTCGTGCTTGTTCGTCGCTGGACTCTTGCCAAAGCGGACGGGTTACATCATCCCGTAAACGGGTTTGAATCACATCAAAACCAGGTTCCAATAATACAATACGACCGCGATTGCGTAAGAAAAGCATGTTTTGCCAACGCGTAATGATTCCCCCACCTGTCGCTAAGATAAAATTCTGCGTCCAATCCAATTCATGTAAGATTTGACTCTCCCTTTGCCGAAACACATCTTCTCCTTCAAAGGCAAATACATCACGAATCGAACCATAGCGACTTTCAAATAGATTGTCGCTATCGCAAAAGCGCAGGCCAAGTCGGTTTGCTAAACGTGCCCCCACAGTCGATTTGCCACTTCCCATAAATCCAATAATAATAATTGTCATAGTTTCAACTTTTCTTTAATCAGCGAGATTGAGGGCATTGCTCCCGTCCAAATCTGTTGAGCAAGTGCAGCCTGCCAAATCAGCATATCCACACCATTTATGACTGAGGGAACTTGTTGGTTTTGTGCAAGTGCTATAAACCCATTTTCTGACCGACCATAGCGTAAATCATACACACATTTTGCCCCACTAAAAAGGGATTGCTTATGTAACTCTAGTGGCCATGGAAAATCAACACTCGTACAATTAATGATTAATTCACTTTCGATAAAATGCTGCGCCGCTAAGTGTCGCCATGAAATGCTTGATATATCACAATTGGGGTAATGAACACGCAAGTCGCTGCATAACATTTCCGTGCGTTCAACCGTGCGATTGGCAACCCGGATATACCTGTAGCCAACTTCCGCTAAGGAAAAAACGATTGCCCGTGCGGCACCGCCAGCACCCAAACAGAGTACGGGGTGATCTTTAGACAGTGACGTCGGTAGGGTCATAATAAACCCACCGGCATCCGTATTATAGCCCGACAAACGGCCATCCTCATTGTGAATCGTATTCACAGCTCCAATTTTGGCTGCCAAAGGATCTACATAATCCAGATGGGTTATGATTTCCTCCTTGAAAGGAGTAGTAACGTTGGCACCTTGCCACCCCAATAGACGAAATAATTTCACGAAATGGAAGAAGTCCGCTGGGAAAACAGGCTGGGTATAGTAGATTTCTCCCTTCTGGCGTTGGGAGAATATGCAATTATGAATAAGCGGTGATAAGGTGTAGTTCAAGGGCCACCCTAGAAGTACATAGACCTGCGGCTTATGGGTGATTAACAGCTGATTCAAGAGACTCCCTCCTTGGAAATGCTAATATTTCGGTAGCTAAAGTGCCTTCAGGTAACACCTTAGTCAAGAGTTGCCAAAATTGAGGGCATGAGATATCCACAATATCTGCATCGTTGAGCTCAATCTTTTCACGACTAATCAGTGCTAAGACAGCTAAGCTCATAGCAATCCGATGGTCCTTATAATGGTTTAATCCAATGAGCGATGCGCATGGTTTGTGCACACGCCCATCAATTAATAGCTGATCGCCTTCGACCCAAATTTCAAGTCCAAACTTGCTGAATTCTTCAACAATAGCATTTAAACGATTGCTCTCTTTGACTTTCAGCTCTGATATCCCTTTAATAATGGAAATACCATCTGCCCGCGAAGCGAGTATGGCGAGAATAGGCACTTCATCAATTAAGGTTGGAATTTCTTCAATATCAATCTCTACAGGATGCAAATCTGATTGTACCATATAGAGATCGGCTCGCAACTCATTACTCTTCAACCTTTGATTCATTATCTGGATTCGAGCACCCATCCGTTGAACCGCTCTTAAAAACCCCGTGCGAGTTGGATTTAAGCCCACATTGTGAATATTGAGGCTCCCACTACAACAGAGCGCTAAAGCAATAAAATAAGCTGCCGTTGAGAAATCCCCTGGGACATCAATATCCTGCTGTTGGAGTTCCAGTCCCCCTATCAACTCAATGCGCTTGCCTTGGTGGGAAATCTGGGCCCCAAATAACTCAAGCATTCTTTCGCTATGGTCACGGGAGATCGCCACTTCGTTGATGATTGTTTTTCCCTGGCAATACAATCCCGCAAGCATAATAGCACTTTTCACTTGGGCACTTGCAACCGGTGGATGATGCTCACTGGCGTGTAAATGAGGAACCGCTTCAATTGACAATGGGGCAAACTCCATATCAAGACCGGTAATATTGGCTCCCATACGTCGTAAGGGCTTGATAATCCGCCCCATGGGTCGTTGCGACAAAGAGGCATCGCCAATGATGACTGAGTTGAATTTTTGGGCTGTCAGTAATCCGGCCAACAACCGCATGGTCGTTCCTGAATTTTCCGCATCTAAAACGCAAGGGGGGGCTTGTAAACCATACAAACCAACGCCTTTCAAGCGGATATGTGAGGGTGTTTTTTCAAGATGCACCCCCATTTGCTGCATAATCTTCAAAGTAGCAAGACAATCACTACCATTTAAATAGTTGGAGATTTGCATCTCCCCCATAGCAATGCTACCCAAAATCAAGGCGCGATGAGTAATCGACTTATCACCTGGAACTTCAATAGTGCCACCCATATTTTCTGTAAGGGGGTTGATCCTAATTTTCATATTTCACTCCTAAAAAAGATCATCCTTTTATTAGAATGATCTAATTATAACATCACGATTATTGTTTCTTCAGTTATGAATTTGTACTAAGGACTCACGGTTGCTAAGAGTGTAACCCTTCCTGTCACTGTGTCAAATCTCAGATATATCTGATCCTCATCCCCATTGCTCACGGCAAACGTATCCGCAGTCGCGACAATCCCACCGCTCGCATTAAAAACTAAATCAGTCGGAAGATAATTACCGTCAAGGTCTCCCCACCCGACATCATTATCCGATATCGCAATATTAGTCCGCGGTTTAGTGCTCTCTGCCTCAGGATAAATCTTGTAGGAAGATAAATTCGCATTATTCGTGAATTCCATAACCCAATTGCGGTTTTCTTCAACTGCTTTTTGCTGCGCAACACGCATATCCATAGCAATTTGCTTAGCAACCACATCAACTCGATTACGTGATAGAATATTCATCACGTCATAACTCATAGTAGATGCTATTACCGAAAGTAGTCCAATAACGAGTAAAAGCTCAATTAAAGTGAACCCTTTGTTTTTCATTCAATAATCACCACATCGATTAGCCCTAGTGCTTTTAGAAGCTGATCAATTTCGCTTTCTAATGTAGGACTAACTGGAGTACTAGTGAAACTGGCTGTCACAATAACGGTTAAAGGCTCTTCCTCTTGAATCATAGAAGGCACAAGATAGGGCTCAGGGACTGGGTCTGGAATTAGGCTAAATGTATCACCAGATTGGCGAAACACTTTAATATCCAGACAGGTGTAGAAATACTCAATCCGCTCAAACTCACGCAACAAATCCAGAAAGCGCTTGTAAGTCGCTTTATAAACTAATTCAATTACATCATCAGCTGGGGCCATGCTCTCCAATTCAACGTCAACGCGACGCTCAATATCATGAAGCATCAAAAACAGCTTAGGTTGGTTGCCATACTCCATTGCAAACGTGTAGTACTTGCGCAATGTTTCTTTGTAGCTCAGTAGTTCTTCTTCGTATTCTGCTCGATTAATACTGACCTCCTGCAAATCGGCCAATACAGCCGTTTGACTGGCTAACTCAGCGGATAACGCTTTGTTCTCCTCGACAATTGGTGTATAAACAAAGTAGCTGACACTAGCAAACAAACCACCGATAATGGCCGCAAATAGAATTGGTAATATAATACTTCTAATCCATTTATTCATTTCATACTCCTTGTCAAACTACTATTTAACGATTTCATTTCTAGCTAGTGGGCAAGCTAGCAATACGGAATGAGATATTAAATGTATAAGTATCTTTGAAAAGATCACTTGTAGTCAAACTTCCCATATTGAAATATTTTGCAGCTTCTTCTTCGCGGTCTGGAAAGATATCCATTACTCGCCGTGTCATTTCAGATTCACCTTTAACAATACGTGACATTTGAATCCCTTGCACTTCTGGGATATTTTGAATATTGCGCAATACTTCGAGTAACGCATCGTAACTCGCAGCGACACAATCCGTTAAAGTAACAAACCCATCTGGTGCAATTTCAAGGGTTTTCACACTGACGTTGTCTGGTAAAATTAGGTCCGTCATAGCTAATACGTCACTCTCATAGATCCTACCCTGTTGGTACTCGGTTTGAATCGCATCTGCCTCCGTACGTACAATGCTAATTCGATCTTTTAACTCGGCTACTGGAGCTAAAGTGGCAATTTGATCTTCTGTGGAGGTCAAATCGAGTCGTAATTGTTGACGCTCTAAACTGACCACTAGGATTGAATAGGATAGATACACAGCACCTACAATAAATAATACAAGGAGAAAAACAAACGAGTACCTAAAACGGTATGGTGCTTTATAGCCAACAGGTAATAGGTTGATTGAGTTCATCATTACACCCCCCCATAGGCTAAGCCAACAACTGCTGCAAATGAAGAAATAAGTGTACGATAGGCTTCTAAGTCTATATCGGCGGCAACATTAAGATTTTGAAAAGGATTAAAGACCTGTACCTCAACCATCGTCATATCTGAAGGATTATGCACCTGAACCTCAATAAATCGGCGCAGTTTACTGGCCAATCCCTTAAGACTAGCCGACCCACCAGTTAACATAATATCAAAAACTTCATAATTTTGATTGCGCGATGTAACGTATTGAATCGCATCCCATATATTATTGAAAAGCTCGTTCTGCACACCCATAACTTCAGGCAAATCCATTGCGCCGATCAAACCATTTTCATGCTTCACTCTTTCAATCTCAGCCCCATCGCCTTCATAATAATGGCTCAATGCAACCGTGAAATTGTCACCTCCCAAATCGATGGTGCGCAAGAATAAAATCTCACTTTTACCATAGATCACGATCTCCGTCTGGGCTGCTCCAATATTAACAATGATTAATAAACTATTGCTTGACTGAGTAGCCTCATTATTGATTTCAATCGCTTGCCGCAACATCATAGGATAAATATTGACACTCCTCAAGTTGCGCTGTAAGGCATTATAAAAGCTGATCATGTTATCGACATGGAATCGTTGGGTAGCAAAAGTTTGAATATGAAGCCCTTTGTCATCCCGTTTTACAACTGAATAATCATAATAGACATCTTCTAATGGATAGGGAATCTGATCCTCGATATTAAATTCCAATAATTTACGAATCTCATATGTTGGAATACTAGCAGGGAAAATAAAGGGCCGCATTATGATATCTTTACTCGCAGCAGCGACGTAAAAATCCCTGTTCTTAATGTGATGATCTTGTAACACCTGGGCAAACTCATGAAAAAGGTAGGGATTTCGGAAAACTTCTTCCTCATCAGCATTAACAACCGCTTGAGACCAAGGGTGATAAACTACCTTAGTAATCTCAGGATTCTTGCCAAGTTTGACTTCAATCAGTTTTAAGGCAAATGACCCCACATCGACTGCCACTACTTTACCCGGCATTTTACGCTTGGGCTTATCGCGCCTGTATTTGTGAATAAAATCAAAATTGATATTGGGCATCTTAATTTCCATATTTAAACCCAAATTCGTTCACCCTTTCCTAAGCTATTCATGAAGCCAATAAAAATTAATCCAACTACTTTCTTGTGACAGTCGTAAACTGAATGCTACTCGTAAAATTTACGACCTTCTGGATCACGGTTCTAGTCGCTGTACCACTAGATCCCTCAACTTGAATCCAAACATCGCCAGCAACATTTTCAATTAATTTAATACTCTCAATCGATAGGTCCGTCGCTAAAGCCAATTCTGCCGTATTCAACCCATAAAATAATGAATTTTTATTGGGATAAAGCTCAACCTCATCGGCTACACCAATACCATACCGATTATAGAAGGTGACTACTTCACCACTATTAACACTAAAGTACTCTTGGGCGATAGCTAAGCCTGAAAAAGCCATCTCTTCAGCTGTAAGCTGCTTATATTGACTAATCCCGATTTGATAATCCAAATTAATCATGCGCGCATAGACGACCACCACCATGGATAATACGGCCAAAACAACCAGCACCCATATCATCAAGCTACCTTCGTTTTTTCGAACCATCCCATCACTCCTACTAGCGAATATTCGGTGCAAAGACGAATTGCTTTAACTCAATGCTTGGCACGGAATGGTAATAGATATCGGCAGTACGTAATGTAATCTCATACAAGGTGCCGACACTCGAATAATAGCGAATCCGGCGAATCACAACTTCTGCAATCGGCCCACCAACTGAGCGAAGATTCGTTATTGCATCACCCACCGCTAACTCACGGTCGTTTAAAATTTTGTAATATTTCTTAGTACCATCGTTAAAAGTTAACTCTAAGCCCAAGGTATTCGGCGTCATTCTTAAATCGATGATATCGTTATCTTCTAAATCCTCCACGTCAGTAGCGTAGCGTACATCTTCACAAATCGCTTGCATATTATAGCGCGCGTACTGACGCATATCCGATAGTTTTACGACCGAATGCCAATAACGGATACTATTATCATAGTCATCACTGACCATCAATACGACGATTCCCATTAGCATTAAAGCAACTAAAACTTCTATTAGTGTGAATCCCTTATTATTCATGGTACACCAAACTCTTCATCTCAATACTAATATCCGCTTTGCTCAGAGTAATTTCAATTAAATATAGCGATGTACTTTGCTCTGTCAAATTGACAGTTGCGACATAGTCGTTTGGGATATTGTAATAGATATACTCATTATAGGTGTCAATTACTGCAGGCAAGGTCCTCGTTTCGCCAGGTTCCAAGTATTCAGTCTGAGCTGCTAAAATCCCATCACTGCCAAAAAGACCGACATCATACTTCACTCTTTCAAGAAATCCGCTACACACAAAATTAGCCTCAATCATGACATGAGCGTTCATTGCCTGATCTGTTAAATTGTCAAAGAGATAGATCATTGGCGTGACGACCATAACAACAATACTAACTGTCGTTAATAGCTCAATAAAAGTAAAGCCTTTGTTTGTATTAAATTTAATACGCGAGCTCATTATATTCACCCTTTATCCCTTTGTACCTTGTATTAATTATTATAGCAAAGTTTTATCTAATTTGCATATATACAGCCTGTCCTATTTTACAATTATTAACTATTAAAGCGCAGAAACAGTAGATATTTTGCGTTTTTGCGGTTTTAGTTGAAAAAATCCACACTATTTAAGCTTTGAGCCACTGGCTCTAGCGCGTTATCGCCGATTTAAGCGTTCCATTATTAAACAAAACGCTAGCGCTCATCTTGCAGAATACTCAGTAACTCTCGCATATTTTTCGCTCCCACCACCTGTTGAATCCATTCGTTGAAGAAGAAAGAAGGCTGCATGAAAACAGCCTTCTATTCAATCACCTATTTAAGTGGCACATCACACTTAACTTTTCCGGCACGATCAGAAGTGACGGATATTGTGACTTGATCTGAACCACCTGAATGGATCAACCACTCTACTTTTTTAGCGCTCCAACCATCCATGTGGCCAAGGTCAATTTTGTTCTTGTTGACGAGGACCTTTGCACCTTCTGGCAAGTTGAGTGAGGCTTCAACCTTAGCGACTTTCTTCATACCCTTGGCGATACCAGAACCTGATGTGGGCTGGTAACCAACGTTTTGCACAGCTGCACTGATCTTGTAAATTGCATCACTTACTTTTTCGCATTTCACATCAGCAATATTGAGCTTTGGCAAAGCTTTAATATGGACAAATGTAAACTCTGTATTCTTTTTGCACTCTTGCTCTAAGAATTTATTGGGAGGGTTTTGACGGAAGAATTTTGTTTTAAATCCACCAATTTCTACCTCACCGAGTTGTGGATGCTCAAAAGGCGTCCAATCAATAAACGCATCGCCATCTAATTCTTTGTCGTTCCAAGCTAACAGTTTGAGGCCATCCTCTTCTTCAGTTTTGTAATTCTTCCGTGCATAGCGATCTTTAAAGTTTTTGATTTCAATACCTGCACGTTGCATCAAATCCCAAAGCTCTGTTGACCAAGAGATAATACCCTCGTTCTCGTAAGCCCAATCCATGAAGATGCCCGTTTGTGGTGATGAAACAAATCCTTCAACTGTATTAACATGAGGATAGTCGGTATACGCTTTACCACGTTCGCCGATTTCCTTGAACATTTTGACATCTTGTTGATTCATTTTGCTGTCTGGTACCTGGGCACTTGGACGTAGGTGAACGCCTGATGTAGTGTGGTAGGACATCAAACCTGCAATATTGCGGTGCGCAAGAATAAAGTTGCCGACACTGCGCGTTTCTGGCTCACTGAATGGGTAAGGGCCTGCACCTTTTTGAACGTGCTCGGGCTTCCAATTAACAGGGCTATTGCGGTTGATATCCAGACCAAATAGTGGTTGAGCAACCTCTACTTCAAATCCATCATAATCAACAATATCACCTTCATTATAAACACGGTAGAATTCTCCACAAACGTCATCTGGCTGGCGGCTAATCATCAGGCGAGCATCTTTTTCCGACACTTTCCAATTGCCATTAGGATCTTTGATGCGCATTTGTGTGATATAACCATCCCCATTAATGTCACCAATATGAAGACCCGGCTGCTTGTCAACAAACGGATAAGGGCGCACGCTGCTACGCAATGTCATGGGGGTTGTCAAGTAGAGTTCAGACCCGTCGCAACTAACGCGGGGCACCACATAGAGCACAAAGTTATCCACGATATATGTCATATCCGGATCGGTTCCATAGTTATTCATGATATGGTTAATCATATACATTGCTG
The DNA here is from genome assembly GCA_964625175.1 of uncultured Clostridiaceae bacterium. Classification (GTDB taxonomy): domain Bacteria; phylum Bacillota; class UBA994; order PWPR01; family PWPR01; genus CAZVAO01. The sequence continues at coordinate 9,789 of CAZVAO010000037.1, read as the reverse complement.
TGGCACAGCCTGTTACTTCACCTGCATGGAAGTTGCCATCAACATAGTATCCGGGTTTATCTTCTCCACAGCCCGTATCTTGATTGGTTATTTCCATTAGCATAATATCGCGACCTTCATAGGTCTTCCCAATTGAATAAACTTTTGTGATATTGGGGTTTTCCTCGTGCCACTGGTTCAATAGCGTAACAATTTCATCGTACTTTAGATAAACGGATGGATCAAAAATCATATTATTTTACCTCTTTTCTATAGTTCAAATGTGTGACGGAGCATGCCGGCACGGTCCGCTTGTACAGTGACTGTTAGGGTTTTACAATCCCCTGCTTTAACTAACCATTCAGCCTGAGCTTTGCTGAAACCTGGCAAGAACGCGCGCTCCTGTTCGGCAAATCCATTAAGGACTTCCACAGTAGGATCCATTGTAATAAGAATGTGGTCAGCGATTTTATTCTTCTGAGCCATTTCACTACCGGAAGTCACCATGTAACCTGCATTCACAAACTCTATTCTGACTTTGTAAACACCATTACCCATAGGCGTGCATTCTGTTTTCAGCCAGCGTAGATTCGGTAATGCCTCGGCATGGGATAGTGTAAAGAGCATGTTCTTATGACACTCTTCCTCCAACAAATGACTTGGTGGGTTCTGACGACCGAATTTCGGCTCCCAGCCACCAATCTCTACCATACCCAACTGCGGATGCTCAAAGCCCGTCCAGTCCACAAATAATTTACCGTCAAATTGCTCGTCGTTCCACTGTAACAAGGCTAGACCATCTTTTTCCTTATCCTCAATGGTTTGTTTGATTCGCGCTTCAAGATCAATTTTAGCTAACCCAGCACGTCCACGCATATCCCATAACTCTGTTGCAAACGTGTATATCCCTAGGTAATCGTAGGTAAATCCGATGAAACTGCCAACGGTCGGTCGCTCTTTATTAACTGTAAAATTCTCGAAAATTGACCAACATGGGTACCCAGTTAGTTCTTCTCCACGCAAGCCGATTTGTTTGAAGAACTCGCTATCCAGTTTTGGAATTTCCTTGTCACTATAAGCACAACGCGGACGTAGAATAATGCCCCCCGATGTGTGATAAGACATAATCCCAGCGATATTAGGATGCCCTAAAATAAAATCTGCTACTGATTTTGTCTCAGATTCGCTAAGTGGATAGGGACCCGCCCCAGGTTGACGCACTTCGGGCCGCCAATTCATTGGATAATTGCGATTGAGATCAAGACCCCATTTCTGTCTGCGCGGCTTGATTTCAACGCCATCATAATCCTCAATGAGGCCTTCAGGCAGGAGATCATAAAAGTCCCCCGCATAATCATCTGGTTGACGAGGAATCATCAAACGCGAATCGTGTTCGCTTATTTTATATGATCCAGTAGCGGATTTAACACGCATTTCCAAAATGCGTCCGTCACCATTAATATCTTCGGGGACTGTTCCCTTACGAATGAGTGGAGAATACTCCCTCACACTACTTCGCAATAAATTAGGTGTCGTTAAATACAATTCAGAGCCATCCACCGCGATTCTGGGGATGACATAAAATGTGTATTCCGTTAAGAGTCTTACAGCTCTTTCATCACCTTTCATGAAGCCGTTTAACAGAAAGTCAACTGTATACATAGCCACTGCACTGCCCGTAACCTCTCCGGCATGATGATTCGCGTCAATGTAATACGCTGGTTTCTCCTGTGGCGCTCTAACGGTTGTATCGGTTAAAGTAACTGCCCAGATATCTCGCTGCTCATAACTTTTACCAATTACTTCAAAGCTAAATAGCTCTGGATATGCCGTTTGCCACTCGACGAGTTGTTGGTGAATCTCAGCATGCTTTAAGTATTTATTCTTTTGATACACAATAGCCCTCCATTCTTCTTGACATTAACACTATAATTTATACATAAACCATGATATTCCTGCACTCTAAATAAGTTTTTACCACTTAGATCCTTAAATAATTGAAAAAGTCCACGGTTACGTGGACTTCGCGAGCTAATTTCCGAGTATTGGGTCTATTTAGAAAAGGCCTCCCAGCGAACTACGCGTACTCCCTGCATGCTTTAACTTGGCTAATTATTGACCTGCAACCGCTTTAGTGCGGTGCTATTTGCAACCTTGATTAGCGTAGCGCTATTGGCAACCTACTTGCGATTTGGCTGATAATCTCTGGGAACTTTAACGCGCAATTTTCTCTGCAAAACTTGGACATCCATAGGCAGTTTGCCATTCAAATTACCATCAAATGATTTGATCATCGGATCTGGCAACGCTTGCCCGGATTTCAGGACAATATGCTGCCCTTCATAAATCTCAATGGCAGGATGGCCGATATGCGTGCCTTTATATACCTTTGGGAACACCCGCAAAAATTCCAGTTTTTTGATATCTTTGACAATCATCAAATAGATCTTTCCGTCATCCATTCTGGATTGTGGGATAAATTTCATGCCGCCGCCCACAAATTCACTATTCACTATTGCCGCTAAAACGATATCGCGCTGAAATATTTTACCATCAATATTTATATCAATCGTATTGGCTTTTAAACGGCGCAAGGTCTGGATAACCCCATTGATAAAAGCTAGCTGGCCCTTCAAAATACTATTGTTATGGGTGTTGACATAATGCAGGACATCCGAAACAAATCCTATTCCGCTGACGGAGAGGAAAACATGGTCCGTTCCTTGACATAAATCGACCTGTGCCGTCTTCGCTGTTTCAAGCTGCTTTAGGCATTCATCTAAATCGAGAGAGAAGCCTAAAGAACGACAGAAGTCATTACCCGTACCCGCTGGTATCATGCTAAAGGTAACATCTTGATCATACACATATTGAATGGTTTCAAATAGGGTGCCATCTCCACCAACTGATATTATTTCAGTAGCTCCCATTTCAACGCCTTGTCGAGCGAGCTCTGCAGCGTGACCAGGATAAGCCGTATCCACAATAACATGTTTGACATTTTGCTTTTTAAAATAGTCACAAATTTGAGGGCGTATACTGGCACTGTAGCCGCGGCCAGCTTTAGGATTAAGTATGATATACTTCATGATTGTCCTCCGTTAAGTTCTGTCTCCACCTATATATTCAATACACTTAGCTATTCTCCTGCTCTTGCATACCACAATGATATATGATAAAGTTTAGCTAATAATTGTTGCTATTGCAACTCAATAATGACTTTGACCAGGAATAGTAACTGATCAGAACAATCTTAAAGCGACTTGCCGATGGTGAAAGGGCAAGAAATGTTCCAGTGAATGGACCTGAGAGTCAGTTGGCCAATACCAACTCGGCACCGCCCGATATCCGGTTGAGCGCTGGAATCGATCGACTATTCCAGAAAATGGGTGGCACCGCGGTAAACCATATCGTCCCATATATGATGGTTATTTTTATTTTAAAGGAGATTATCATGAAAAGAGTTTTCTCAGGCATTCAACCTACTGGTAATTTGACAATTGGAAATTATCTAGGCGCCTTAAAGCGGTTTGTGAGGATGCAGGATGAATATGAGTGTTTCTATTGCATCGTTGACCTCCATGCCTTAACGGTGATGCCCGACCCTGCAACATTGCGACAAAACACACTGAATACGGCTGCTGTTTACTTTGCGGCGGGTCTCGACCCTCAGAAATCGACAACATTTGTCCAATCACATGTGCCGCAACACAGTGAGATGGCTTGGTTATTGCAGTGCCTTAGTTACTATGGAGAGCTTGGCCGCATGACTCAGTTTAAAGATAAGCGAGAACAAATTGAAAACCACAAAAAGGGCCAGAATTCCATAACAGCGGGTCTGTTCACCTACCCTGTCTTAATGGCAAGTGATATTTTGCTTTATGATACGGAGGTGGTTCCAGTTGGAGAAGACCAGCGCCAACACGTAGAACTCACCCGCGACCTAGCCAATCGCGCGAATCAAATCATTCAAGCAGACACTTTTGTGGTGCCAGAACCGTTTATACCTAAGGTCGGCGGCAAAATCATGTCCCTGCGGGATCCCTCCAAGAAGATGAGCAAGTCGGATCCATTGGATGCCTCAAGAATTAACCTGCTCGATTCTGCCGATGAGATTATGAAGAAAATTCGCAAATCAAAAACGGATTCAGAAGGTATCATCAAATACGATCCTTTACTGAAGGCTGGCGTCAGTAATTTACTCGAGATTGAATCACTTTTTACTGGTATCTCGATCGAAAATCTCGAGAAAGACTACCAAGACCAAGGTTATGGCTATCTTAAGAAACGAGTGGCTGAAACTATTATCACGGCTCTGAAGCCGTTACAAGAGCGTTATTATGACTTGCGTGACAGCTACGAGATCCGTGATTATCTCAATCAAGGCGCAGAACGTGCCCGTGAAGTTGCTAGCCAGACCCTGAAACGCTATCAAGAGCGCATCGGTCTCTATCGCTAAACAACAAATGTGCTCCCGAGTTTAATGGGAGCACATTTTTTTTGTTCATTTGATCGATGCGATTAACCCACCATGAATGGGCAATCTATTGTGTGTTTAATAATCTAGCCAAAAATGCCCCGATTACAAGCCATCGCTATGATCAAACAGCCCCACAGTTGTTTATAGGCTTCTAGGTAATCATTACTTTGAACAACGACTACTTTGGGAGCAATCCTTTTTACAGTTGGAAATAGACAGGCCATGTGGGCATGATTGGTCAGCTTCGTTGTGAGCTGAAATTCAATAGGTGCAGCAATCGTATGGCTCTTCATACTTTTGCATCGTTTAACAGCTCGCATGGCAGCCGCTCTAATTTCTTTTTGTGTTTGCTTTAGTGGTTTCAAAATTGCTGCATAGCGATCCACTGCTTGCTTCACTTCAACGGTTTCAATATCTCCAAGGAAGCTACGTGCCTCTGCACAAACTACATTATCCCCGACAACCAAACCGACAGGAACATGATAGTGACCAGCAATTCCAGCATTAATGGCGGTTTCGCCAACAACCACCCCATTGCGTTTAATCTCAGAAACGACCATACCAGCAATCGTATGGTTCATGACTGCATCTCCATTACCTTCATGGGCATGATAGCCAATGAAGAAAACCACATCAAATGTTTCATCAATACCTTCCATCTGACACAAATGCTTATTACTACCACTTAATAGCATGGCCCGCTCATCTAATTCCTCAATCATGATATTTGTCATATTACCGTGAGCATCGGTTACGAGCACTTCTGAAGCTCCCGCATCATATGCCCCTTCGATTGCCGCATTCACATCATGAGTAAGCAATCGTCGCATTCTTTCATAGCCGCCTTCGCGCATATGTTGAGCGCTGGAAATACCAGATCCGCCTTCCATATCGACCGAGATAAACACTTTCATCCTGTCCACTCCTTCATGTGATTTACATTGTATTTCTAACAATATTTCTGTTATCCTGCATCCTAGTCGGAAATTCTTTTTTTAACGGCGAACCGATTTCAAAACCCAGTAGCCTCCGCTGCGATTTACCTTCTCACAATTACCATAGATTTCTTTCATATGATTCAGCAATGTCTGGCCGCCCTGTCGCTTGCGAACAACTACCCATAATTCACCACCATCGGCCAGATAATCGATACTATCCGTCACCATTTTGTAATACACGTCTTTACCGGCCCGAATCGGCGGATTTAGCAGGATGTAATCAAAAACACCACCTATATGATCAAACCCGTTACTAACCACTGCAGTTGTTTCTAAACGATTATTCTCTGCATTTTTGCGTGTTAACTCAACGGCGCGTTGGTTGACATCACTTTGTAGAAGTGCCATATTGGGTTCCCGACTCAATAAACTGAGACCGATAACGCCATAACCACATCCGAGGTCTAAAATACTAGACCCGTCTTGCGGGTGACAAGTCGCAATTAATAAGTCGCTACCAAAATCAATTCTGTGTCGTGAAAAAACGCCGGCATCTGTTATTAGCTTTAATGAAACATCCGATTTAGGGACGTTGTAAAGTAATTCTTTGTATTCATGTTCACTTTGCGGTTGATCGCTATAATAATGCTCACTCATGATTATCACCTATTATTTGATTTTGTCTTAGATTATACCCTAAGAGCGAGGTGCAGTACATAGCATTAGGGTGATATTATCTTTATTCGATTATCGCAGAATGTGCAGGACTTCCCGTTTAAAAAGCGAATATAACGGCAAATATACTGGAAAGAAGGGATTCCCATGTATGATATTCTCATAAAAAACGGCAAAATAGTTGATGGCAGTGGTGCACCTTGGTTCTATGGTGATGTCGCTATTGAAGACCAGCGAATCGCTCGTATAGCCCCCGAAATTAACCAGCCTGCTCTGCAAATAATCGACGCAGCTGGGAAATACGTTTGTCCTGGTTTCATCGACTCCCATTCTCACTCTGACCTACCGTTACTAATTAACCCTTTGGCCTGTAGCAAAATCCGTATGGGGGTCACAACAGAGGTTATTGGACAATGTGGAACATCTGCTGCCCCTAGACGTCCTGGACAGCGCGATTTCTTTGGCTATAATTTAACGGATTTGGGTGTGAACTTCGAGTCATTCGCCGAATACCTAGGCGTTTTGCGCAATAGAGGGACAGCGATTAATGTTGTACCGCTTGTCGGTCATGGTAATATCAGAGCCTTAATAATGGGTGAAGAAGATCGTCAGCCGACCGTTGAAGAGATGAGCGCTATGAAGACCACGCTAGCTGAGTCTTTGAAAGCAGGCGCTTTTGGCATGACTACTGGACTGATCTATCCTCCAGGCTGCTTCTCTGAAATAGCCGAATTGATCGAACTTAGCCACACATTGCATAAGCATCAGGGTTTCTATGCCACGCATATGCGTAACGAAAAACATGATCTGATTAAATCTATTAAAGAAACCATAGAAATTGGCAAAACCGCCAAAGTGCCCGTCCATATTTCGCATTTCAAAGTGTGCGATGAGCGCAATTGGGGGTTGGTTAAAGAGGGTCTAAAATTAATTGAAGAAGCGCGTGAAGCAGGTGTCGATGTGACCATGGATCAATATCCTTATATTGCATCCAGTACGAGTCTCGTGACACTAATCCCACAGTGGGCACATGATGGTGGTGCCGATTCGATACGGCAACGCTTAGGAAATCCCGTTATCCGAGCTGAAATACGCGCAGAAATGCTCGACCCCATTATTGGCACGCCCCGGTATGACCACGTCATGGTCACCAGCTGCCTCAAAGAAGAAAACAAGCAATATGAAGGACTAAATTTAGTGGAAATCGGTGAATTAATGGGCTTAGAACCGGTTGATGCCTGCCTTGAGCTTTTGCTCGATGAAAACTTCACGCCAGGCATGGTGCGCTTTTCAATGTGCGAAGAGGATGTCAAAACGGTCATGCAGCATCCGTTAGTCATGATTGGTTCCGATGCTTCGGCGATGGCCACCGAAGGATTGCTTTCTACTGGCAAACCTCACCCACGCGCTTATGGCACATTTACCCGAGTTTTGGGCAAATACGTTTTGGCCGAGCATGTTCTCACTTTTGAACAGGCAATCTACAAAATGAGTGGCTTACCCGCCTCACGCCTATTGCTACAAGATCGTGGGCTACTTAGACAGAATTTCTTCGCTGATATTACCATTGTTAATCCTGCCGACGTCATCGATAAAGCGACATTCAAGCATCCACACCAATATGCTGCAGGAATCGATGCTGTCATCGTTAATGGCTGCCTTGTATTAGAAGATGGTCAACAATCCCAAACCTTATTCCCAGGCAAGGTGCTCAAGCGCAACTAAATAATCCAAATTACCAGACCACACAGAAAAAGCGCAGTCACTGCCATTCAGTATGCGCTTTTTCTTTGCTTAGCGTTCTCGCACTGATTTCACAATCATCTGCTTCCCTATAATCAAAAAACCATTTAACTTATTGAATACAAATCATCTCAATGCTATTATCATTATTAGACAATGCCCGTTGATTGTTGACTGCCTCAAGTGCTAAGCGCTTTAAATAAATACTAATAAAAAGGGTGATCATTATGTATCCATCTGGTGAAGCGCTACGCAATGCCGTAGCCAAAGGTGACTTCACAAATCAAACTTCTGGACAGGCTCCTGGCTATGTTCAGGCTAATCTTGCCATTCTACCAAAAGAATGGGCTTGGGATTTCTTATTATTTGCCCAGCGCAACCCCAAACCATGTCCTATTTTAGAGGTGGGTGATGTCGGGTCATTCTTGACTAAAACCATCGCAAAGGATGCAAATATAAAAACAATGATTCCTAAATATCGTGTTTATCTGCATGGTAAGCTCGTGGATGAGCCCACTAATCTTGAAAAATACTGGCAAGATGATTTTGTTTATTTCCTAATTGGTTGTAGTTTCTCCTTTGAACAGGCATTAATCAGTGCCGGATTAGAAATTCGCCACATTACCGAAGGCTGCAATGTCCCCATGTACGTGACCAATATCATGTGCCAGTCTGCAGGGAAGTTTCAAGCCAGCCCCATGGTTGTCAGTATGCGACCCTTCAAAGCCCAAGCTGCGATTAAAGCCATTGAAGTAACGAGTGACTACCCCCGCGTTCACGGTAGCCCCGTTCATATCGGCGATCCAAGCCTAATCGGTATTGCCGACCTTAACCAACCCGATTTTGGTGATGCTGTCACTGTAAATGATAACGAAATACCCGTTTTCTGGGCCTGTGGTGTAACCCCCCAAAAGGCCGCATTAGTCTCTAAACCGCCTATTATGATTACGCATGCACCGGGCTATATGTTCGTCAGCGATATCAGCAATACTGCCCTTAAATAGCAGGATCTTATGAATACCCTTGTAAAGCAAATCGAAAAATTGGTTTTTCAAGACCCTGGCAACCGTAAGCTAGCCCTTTGGGGCGCCCCTGGAGAACTATCCAAGGTCGCAAAATCATTGGCCGATGGGCGTCATATTGTCATCACAACTGGTTTTTATATCATTAAAGCACATGCCATTGAAACCGATGGCCCCCCTGGCGCCCTATTGCTTGCACATGCTCTACAACAATTGGGCAAAACCGTCACCATCGTCACCGAAAACCATGCGATGGCGATTATGCAAGCAGGTGCTGCAACTTTAGGATACATAGGTTCTTTTAGTTATTTAAACCCGGATCAGAAGGTAACCTACGATGATCTTATATCTGCTGAAACAACCCATATGATCGCACTAGAACGTCCTGGACAGGCTAAAGATGGTCAATGCTATAATCAGCGCGGAATCTCTATTACCCCCTATCATGCTTGTCTTGATGACGTATTTGAGGAAGCATGCGAAAGAGGCGTTACCACTATTGGCATCGGCGATGGTGGCAACGAAATGGGCATGGGCAACTTGCTGCTTAAGACATTACGCCATGTGGATAATGGCGCACAAATCGTTTCCCATACCAAAGCTCAATACCCCCTTTGTGGTGGCGTTAGCAATTGGGTGGGCTATGCTTTAGTCGCATTACTATCGATTGACGCTCAGATAAATCTATTACCTGAGGTATCCATCGTGCGTGATCTGCTCCAAGCACTCGTTGATGCTGGTGCAGTAGACGGAATCAGTGGAACAGCCACACCAACGGTCGACGGCCTCGATCAGACATGGGAGCTAGGCATCGTACGCTCTTTACATGAGATTATTGCTAATCATTGCTTATAGACCTTCTTAATTAAGACCTTTGCAAAACTGAATAAACAAATATAAAACAAAGAATCGTCATTTTGGCGATTTTTTTGTCAGTTGGCCAAGGTTCGGG
>CAZVAO010000036.1:0-19894 GCA_964625175.1 uncultured Clostridiaceae bacterium | reverse complement strand
AGTTTTATTTCTTCGTTAGAATCACGTCGTACATTGCGGATAGCAACCTTACCATCTTCAGCCTTTTGTCGCACAATTCGAATTAATTTTTTGCGACGATCCTCAGTTAAGGTAGGTACATTTAAGCGGATCACACTACCATCAGAGTTTGGCATCATGCCAAGGTCTGAGATCATAATGGCCTTTTCAATAAGTGGAATTACAGTTTTATCCCAAGGCTGAATCAACAATAGCCGTGGCTCAGGAGCTGTGACACTAGCGATTTGCTTCAGTGGAACAGCCGATCCATAATACTCAATCGATATTTGATCTAAGAGTGAAGGTGTAGCTCGCCCAGCTCGAATCGAGCGAAAATCTTCATCTAATACGCTGATCGCCTTTTTCATACGATCTTCACAATCAGTTAATACTTCCTTAATCATTACTATCACCTCTTATTATTGTACCGATATGTTCTCCGGTCAAAACTCGCTTAATATTACCATAGGTTTCCAAACCAAAAACTTCAATTGGGATATTATTATCCATACAAAGTGACGTTGCAGTTGAATCCATTACCCCTAGGCCACGTCTTAAGACTTCGATATAGCTTAGTTCACTAAAAATGATCGCATCAGGGTTAATTCGTGGATCAGAATCATATACCCCGTCTACCTTACCTTTGGCCAACAAAATCGCATCGGCTTCGATTTCAGCTGCGCGTAATGCGGCTGTAGTATCGGTCGTAAAATAGGGGTTACCTGTTCCACCTGCAAAAATCACAACACGTCCTTTTTCTAAGTGTCGCATAGCACGACGTCGAATATAAGGTTCCGCAATCTCGCGCATTTCAATAGCCGTTTGAGTTCGAGTTGTAACATCAATATCCTCTAAGGCATCTTGAAGTGCTAAAGCATTAATACAGGTTGCTAACATACCCATGTAGTCAGCGGTAGCCCGATCCATTCCACTTGCACTGCCAGTTGCGCCTCGCCAAATGTTGCCACCGCCAACGACAATTGCAATTTCTACACCAAGTTGCATAGCCTCTTTGACTTGTTCAGCAATTTGCACCAAAACATCGTGATCAATTCCACTTGCCTTTTTACCTGCCAATGCCTCTCCACTCAGTTTAAGAACAATTCGACCATACTTTGCTTTGCTCATAAATATCCCCCCAGACTCACTTTTTAGAATTCGACAATTCTGATCGTTTTCCTGCCTTACAGATTAAAGCCACTCACTGCTTTTGTACAGTAATCTGTTAAATAACAATTTAAATCATAATGACTCTTTACATAAGTAGAGGAACACTATTCGTGTTCCTCTTAATATCTTAAATTATACTAGCATTTAATCATGCTTGCAACTTCATCAGCAAAATCTTCAGATTTCTTCTCGAGTCCTTCGCCCATTTCAAAGCGAACGAACCGACGTACTTTAATATTTTCACCGATTGTAGCAATCTGTTCTTTGATCAATTGCTCAACTGTCATATTCGTATCTTTAATGTAGGTCTGTTCCATTAAACAGATTGCATTAAAGTATTTATTGATTCGACCATCAACAATTTTCTCAATAATATTTTCAGGCTTTTTGCCTTCATTCATAGTCATTGCTTTAATGATTTCGCGTTCTTTTGCGACAATCGCTTCAGGAACGTCCTCACGCACGACATAGTCAGGCTTTGCGGCAGCAATTTGCATAGCAACATCTTTTGCTAACTGTTGGAAAGCATCTGTCTTAGCGACAAAGTCCGTTTCACAGTTAATCTCAACCAATACGCCAATTGTGCCATTACCATGTATATATGAAGCGACAATGCCTTCTGAAGCTAAGCGACTTGATTTCTTGGCAGCAGATGCTAAACCTTTTTTGCGAAGATTCTCAATTGCTTTCTCTACGTTGCCATCAGCGTCTCGCAAGGCGTTGCGACAATCTAAAACTCCAGCACCTGAGCGAGCTCGCACATCTTTGATCATATCTTTTGTGACTTCCATAATAAATATCCTCCCTTATTATTCCTTATTTATCTTCTGCAACTTCTTCAGTTAAATCGGGAACAGCACCCTGGTTGCCCTCAATAACAGCATCAGCAATAATTGAGGATAAGAGTTTAACGGCACGAATAGCATCATCATTACCTGGAATGATGTAATCAATTAAATCAGGATCACAATTGGTATCAACAACAGCTATAATTGGAATATTAAGCTTTCGAGCTTCTAAAACGGCAATTCTCTCTTTGCGAGGATCTACAATGAATAAGGCCTTAGGCATCACCTTCATGTTTTTGATCCCACCAAGGAACTTCTCTAAACGAGCACTTTCCTTGCGCAATGCGACAACTTCCTTTTTCAATAGAACGTCGAAACTGCCATCCAACTCCATCTCTTCTAATTCAAGTAGACGCTGGATTCGCTTGTTGATGGTTTGAAAGTTTGTTAAGGTTCCACCCAACCAACGTTGATTAACATAGGGCATACCACAACGATCTGCTTCTTCAGCAATACTATCGTGGGCTTGCTTTTTAGTTCCTACAAACATAATGGATCCACCATCAGCTGATATATCACGTACGAATGAATACGCATCATCAATCATTCTTGCAGTTTTTTGCAAATCAATGATGTAAATGCCATTACGCTCTGTAAAGATATATGGCGCCATTTTAGGATTCCAGCGACGTGTTTGGTGACCGAAGTGCACCCCTGATTCTAATAGTTGTTTCATTGCTACGACTGACATATTTGTTCCTCCTTGGTTTTCCCTCCGCTCCCATCATTTGATTGAGAAACTTCCGTAGAAGCACCTTCTCAAGCATCCTGAAGCGTGTGTAATTCATACCCGAGTAATTATAGCATAATACACGGCCCCCTGCAAGAAAAATCCTGCAGGCATAAGCTCTATCAGCTATCGCAAAGAGGCTGAGCTATTTTAAATAACCAAGCCTCATCAATAGATTCATCATTTAATCATCATCTATAAATAGGATTTAAGCGCATCACGTAGATATGGGTTCAGTATCATAATATAAGTACCTTTACCTCCACGCGACTGGGTTTCGAGTAAACCAGCGCTTTCAACTTTGCGCAGGGCATTAATCCCTATAGACTTAGCTATACCTTCAGCCATGACAATTTTGCTCGTAATAATAGTTCCAATATTACTTTGTAATTCGTTTAGTATGACAGCTAATGCTCTTGCTTCTGTATAAGATAATGCTGACAAAGCCTGTTTCACTTGTTCCTGCCTTTGCAGATCTTCTGAAGATTTTGTCTTTAATCGCTGATCTAAGATTAATTGGAGATACGCTTTTGCAAGAAAGAGAATCGTCTCAATATCCGAAGTAAGGTCATCATCTATAACGGTTAGAACGAGTCGTTGTTTGGTTTCGCCCCTATCGCCAACCGATACAGAATAACCCATAAGATTATAAATTGAGTCGCTTAACGTCAGTTCTTTTTTAATCACACGTTTACTGTGAACCTTAATCAGTGATTCTATAGACGCGAAAGTGATTCGATCTGTTAGGTGGCTATTACCATTATAAATTTGCCATTCACCATTTTCATTTTGGCAAAATATCTTAGCACGCAGTAATTCTGCTAAATACTCACTCATTTGAGCAAGATCTAAATGATGGTTCCCACACAAATATTTTGCGAACTTTAAGACGCGATCATTATGATCCATATCAACTCGCCTAACTAGATAATGTATTTATGTAAATCTTCGTCATCAAGTATGTTTTCTAATTGTTTACGCACATAGGCAGCATCAATGGTAATCGTCTGACCATCTAAATCACTTGCAGTGAAAGAAATTTCTTCTAAGACGTGCTCTAAAATTGTATGGAGACGCCGAGCGCCAATATCTTCATTTGTGCGATTGATACTACAAGCCAAAACAGCAATTTCAGTGATCGCATCGTCAGCAAAATCCAGTAAGGTATGTTCCGTCCCTAATAAAGCCACATATTGTTTTATTAAAGAATACTTGGGCTCAATTAAGATGCGTCGCATATCATCTTCGTCTAAACTTTGCAACTCAACTCGTATTGGAAATCGACCTTGCAGTTCTGGAATCAAATCCGAAGGACTTGCGATATGAAACGCACCAGCCGCAATAAACAAAATAAAATCGGTACGTAAAGGACCATATTTTGTGGAGACAGTAGTTCCTTCTACGATTGGCAAGATATCTCTTTGAACCCCTTCGCGTGATACATCCGGACCATGTCCTGTACCAGACTTGACTGCTATTTTGTCAATTTCATCTAAAAATACAATACCACTCTGTTCCGTACTCCTAATTGCGGATTGAATCACATCATCCATATCAATTAGGTTATCAGCCTCTTCTTGCAAAAAAATCTCTCTTGCTTCACTAACTGAGATGCGGCGTTTTTTGGTTTTTTTAGGTATCAGATTGCCAAACATATCCCCCATATTGATCCCCATCTCTTCGAGACCATTATTACCAAACATTTGAATAGAGCTGCTTTTTTCTTCAATCTCAACCTCGATAATCATCTGCTCAAGTTCACCGTTTTCCAAACGTTCTTTAAGTCGTTCGCGGCGACTGCGTTGTTCTTCAGATTCAATCACTGGCTTTTCAGCACTCGGAGGATTTCCAAATTTTCCTGAAAAAAGCATATTTAATGGGTTATTGTCGGCTTGTTTCTGCGGTTTAGGGTTGATTAATAGATTCAGTAGTCTTTTTTCAGCTAATGGCACTGCATCAACCTGAGCTTGTTCTAAACGCACGCTTTTTTCCATTCGGATTGCGGTTTCCAATAACTCCCGAATCATCGATTCTGCATCCCGCCCAACGTAGCCCACTTCGGTAAATTTTGTTGCCTCTATTTTAATAAATGGCGCTTGAACAAGATTGGCTAAACGTCGTGCTATTTCTGTTTTGCCTACGCCTGTTGGGCCAATCATAATAATATTCTTAGGCATTATTTCCTCCTGTAATACTTCTGGGAGGAGTTGTCGTCGGTAACGGTTGCGCAAAGCTAAAGCGACCGCCTTCTTGGCATCATGCTGACCTACAATATAATCATCAAGCTTTTCAACAATCTGTTTAGGAGTTAAACTATTCAATATCTTCACCTCCAATTGTTTCACACGTAATATTATTATTGGTATAAACGCAAATCTCAGATGCGATCGTTAAGGCAGCTTTCGCCATTTCCACTGCACTCATATCTGTATGGCGGTAAAGAGCCCGTGCTGCAGATAAGGCATAATTCCCACCAGAGCCAATCGCCATCACACCATCTTCAGGTTCAATGACGTCGCCATTACCAGAGATCAGCAACAAATGTTCCCGATCTGCTACTAAAAGCAATGCCTCTAATTGACGCAAAGCGCGATCCATACGCCATTCTTTTGCTAGCTCTACAGCAGATCGAATAAGATTACCCGAAAACTTATTAAGTGTAGACTCAAAGCGCTCTTCTAAGGCAAATGCGTCAGCTACTGCTCCCGCAAACCCCACAACAATCTCATTATGGTAGATTCGACGCACTTTACGTGCAGTATGCTTGATGACAGTCGTCTCACCCATCGTCACTTGCCCATCTCCAGCAATAGCGGTCACACCGTTCTTTTTAACGGCGACAATCGTCGTGCCTCTATACATTTTTACACCCCTCATCCAATGTTTTTAGTTGCGTTTCTTCAGCATATTGCTTCAAGGTCGCTAAAGCGTGTTCGCTCACGGCCTGCTTTCGATCTTTTTTTGACTTTATACGCTGTTTTAAAGGCGGAAATAAACCAAATGTAATGTTCATCGGCTGAAAATTATTTTTCGAAGTTGTCGTGATATAGTTCATTAAAGCCCCGTGTGCCGTGTCACTAGGAAATACAAGCGGATCATCACCGAATAACATTCGGCTCGCATTGATTCCACAAATCATCCCACTGGCTGTCGATTCAACATAGCCTTCAACACCCGAAAGTTGACCTGCAATAAATATGTGTGGATATTCTTTCAGTTGACCTGTCGGTTTCATGACTGCAGGTGCGTTGACAAAGGTGTTACGATGCATCACACCAAAACGTGCATACTTGGCGTTATGTAAAGCCGGAATAAGACCAAATACGCGCTGTTGTTCTGGCCATTTCAATCTTGTCTGAAAACCAACCATATTATACAAGGTTCCAATCTCATTATCCTGACGTAATTGAACGACTGCATATGGTTGTTCTCCTCTATGATCAACCAAACCCACAGGTTTGAGCGGTCCAAAAAGAAGTGTCTTTTCCCCACGCCCTGCCATTACTTCCACAGGCATACAGCCTTCAAAATACTTTTTATCCTCAAATTCATGTAAGGGTTGAACTTCAGCATGGGTAAGTTCATGCCAAAATACGTCGTATTCGGCTTTAGTCATTGGACAGTTGATGTAGTCCTTACCGCCCTTTTCGTAGCGGGAACCCCAAAAAGCCGTCGTAAAATCAATCGATTCCTTCAGAACAATTGGAGCTGCTGCATCGAAGAAGTATAAATATTCTTGATTCAATAACTGAACTAACGCTTCAGCCAGTTGATCGGAACAAAGTGGTCCTGCAGCAATGATCAACGGGATAGAATGATCGATTGTAACGACTTCCTCATTAAACACATTGATCAGCGGATGGTTTGTCACTTTTTCAGTAATATAGGCTGCAAAAAGTTCGCGATCAACCGCTAGAGCACCCCCTGCTGGTAATTGACAATGCTCAGCGGCTTCCATGATTAACGAATCAAGCATGCGGAGTTCTTCTTTAAGAAGACCTACGGCGTTAGACAAACTATTTGCACGCAAAGAGTTGCTGCAAACCAATTCACCAAATAAGCCTGTACGATGAGCAGGTGTTTGAACGCCTGGTCGCATCTCGTAAAGGTTAACGTTTATCCCGCGCTTAGCAATTTGCCAGGCTGCTTCTGATCCTGCGAGTCCTGCTCCAATAATGTTTATGGTTTTAGGCATCGGCACTTCTTACCTCCGTGTATGAACACTCTTTATTACTGCACTTAATCAATATAGAATCATCTTTTTTGGTTTTGGTGGTTAAATTACTGCCGCATTTTGGACAGGCTTCTTGCAATGGTAAATCCCAAGTAACAAAATCGCAAGCTGGGTATTGATCACAGCCATAAAACACTGAACCTTTTTTACTGTGTCGCTCAATAATGTTTCCACCACATTTCAAGCAAGTTACACCAATCTTATTGACAATTGGCTGCGTCGTTTTGCACTCTGGATAGCCTGAACAAGCTAAAAATTTTCCATAACGACCTTCGCGAATAACCATGTTACGACCACACTCTGGACAAGGAATATCCGTTTCAATGACTTCTTTTACTATTTGAACTCTTTCAGCATTGATCTCAGCATCAGCCAGTTGTGCCGCAAAACCACTATAGAAATCTCCTACAGTTTCACGCCAATTATTGACACCATCTGCGATTAAATCAAGTTCATCTTCCATTTTAGCTGTAAATTCGATGTCCATTATGGTGGTAAAATGCTTTTCAAGCAAATCAGTTACACCCATCGCTAAAGATGTCGGGATTAGCTTTCCCTTTTCTTTTGTGATGTAGCGGCGTTTAATTACCGTATCAAGGGTAGGCGCATATGTACTAGGTCGGCCAATACCCCGGTCTTCTAGTTCTTTAATGAGTGAAGCCTCTGTATATTGGGCTGGAGGTTCTGTAAAATGCTGAAGACCGACACAGTCAAGAACTGGCAAATTCATGCCGATCTCAATATCGGGAAACACCTTGCTTTGTTCCTTCGCATCTTTCGCCGCTTGAAAATTATAAACCTTAAGAAAGCCATCAAATAGGCGTCGTGAACCACTCACCCGCAGCAGATAATCCCCTATCGAGATATCCCCTGTTTTGAGTGCAAAAAGGGCTGGTTTCATTTGAGAAGCTAAAAAACGGTTCCAAATCAAGCGATACAGCTTCAATTGATCCGCAGTTAGGTAGTTACTAATTTGATCCGGAACCAAAAGAACGTCTGTGGGACGAATCGCTTCATGGGCTTCTTGTGCATTCTTCTTGCTTTTAAACTGACGCCTTTGATAATACTTGGTGCCAAAGTTACCTTTAATGTAGGATGCGGCAGCAGTAAGGGCCTCTGTACTTAATGTCACTGAGTCGGTTCGCATATAGGTGATTAAACCTGAGGCAGTGCCATCAATTTTAATGCCTTCATAAAGCTGCTGAGCAATCTGCATCGTTTTACGAGCCGAGAATTTAAGGTTACGAGCCGCTACCTGTTGAAGCGTACTCGTAATGAAGGGCGGACCAGGATTTCTTTTACGTTCACTCTCACTAATACTTTTAACCAGACCGGTGTTGTCTTTAATGAATTCTATAGCGTCTTGTGTTTCTTTGGCGCTAATACGATTACTCTTTTCACCAGCAATCTCAACTAAAGAAGCTTGAAAGACCTGGTTTTGAGCATCATTAAAATGTGCTTCAACTGTCCAGTACTCGGCAGGGACAAACGCATTGCGTTCTTTCTCCCTGTCAACAACCAATTTTACAGTAACAGACTGAACCCTACCCGCACTAAGGCCGCGTGAGACTTTAGACCAGAGGAATGGACTCAGCTTATAGCCGACTATGCGATCTAAAATGCGCCGCGCCTGCTGGGCATCTACCAGGTTCTGATCAACATAACGTGGATTCTCAAACGCACGAGTAATTGCTTCTTTTGTGATTTCATGAAACTCCACACGAATCGGTTTAGAGATATCAATTTTTAATAACTCAGCTAAATGCCAAGAGATCGCTTCGCCTTCACGATCGGGGTCAGTCGCTAAATAGACTTCATCGGCCTTTTTGACGGCATCGCGTAATGTACTAATTACATCCCCTTTGCCACGTATTGTAATATATTTGGGTTCAAAATTATTATCAAAATCCACCCCTATCTTGCTTTTAGGGAGATCACGAATATGTCCTTTTGATGCTTTAACGTCGTATGTGCGTCCTTTGAGCATGCTTTTTATGGTGCGTGCCTTTGTTGGTGATTCTACTATAATTAATTTTTTTACCAATATCTCTTCCTCCGTCTCACGATTTCTATCTAAATTCAATTCTTGCAAATTGCCTACCTTGATATTCAGTAATCAAACCACGAATTGTCATTATTGTCAATGCTGATTGGATATCCGCCGCTGAAGAAGCGCTACTTTTGACAATATAATCAATATCTTTGGGGGATTCTGCAAGTATTTCATAAATTTCCGCTTGTATTGGATCCGTTAATTCAATTTTGATTGTTTCTTGAGCTACAATTTGAAAATTAGGTAATTCATCAGCGATATCTTGAGAATTAAGGATCATTTTTGCTCCATTTTGAATTAATAAGTTCGTACCGCGCGAGTTTGTGTTGTGAATAGTGCCGGGAACAGCCATAACATCCTTCCCCAATTGAGTTGCACAGTCCGCGGTTATAAGTGCACCACTTCTTTCACTAGCCTCAATGACGAGCACCGCATCACTTAAAGCGGCAATAATGCGATTACGTGCTGGGAAAGTCCAACGTCTGGCCTTAAAAAAAGGCGGGTATTCACTAACGACCAGACCATCATTCTTTATTGTATTGAATAATGAAGTATTGCCTGAGGGATAAGGCATTGCTAAACCCGAGCCTAACACAGCAACGGTTTTGCCCTTATGATCTAACGTGCACTTATGGGCGTCACTATCGATGCCATAGGCCAGTCCACTCACAATGATTAATCCTTGATGAATCAGTGGTGGCAGTAACTCGGCAACCGCTTTTTCTCCTGCACTCGTACGCTTCCGACTCCCCACTACTGCAAGCGATGGGTACTTAAATGGAAAACACAATTTACCAGCCGTATAAAGGACTAAAGGAGGATCATAAAGATTCATGAGTGACTTCGGATAATCTGCAGTTCCGTAGGTAAGGTGTTTAATCCCCGCTTTTGTCATTTCACTAAGCCACTGATCGGGATTAAAGTTCTGCTGGCATGTTGCAATTAGCTTCTCGGTCTGAGGTCTAATGCTAATAGGCCAATGCTTTACTGGGGTATTCCAAAGTGATTGTGCAGAACCAAGTTGGTCAATTAACAGGTGGGCTCGTCGTGGTGTCATAATGCCAATGGATGAGAGCGCCCAAAGCGCCTGTTCTTCGTTGATGATTTAAAATCCACTCCAATTCTTTGATATTCTATTGTTTTACCAACAAACATATAATAGAATACTAATAACGATATGTAAAGGAGAAATGTCAATGTTATCCAATTTCAATCTAAGCTATACTGTAGATTTTCTCGAAAAATTACTCAATACGCCTAGTCCAACTGGCTATACGGAGCAAGCTATCGCCCTTGTAGAGAAGGAATTTAAAGCGCTTGGGATTGCAACCCGTAAGAATCATAAAGGTGGTCTAATCGCCACTATTCCAGGCGTCAACGATGAAGAACAACGCACGATTTCCGGTCACGTAGACACACTCGGTGCCATGGTGCGTGAAATTAAAGGCGATGGTCGTCTCCGCTTAACCCAATTAGGAGGTTATATGTGGAATGCGGTTGAAGGCGAATACTGCACGATTATTACAGATAGTAAGCAACAATTTACGGGTACCATCATGACCACCAGTCCAAGCACGCATATCACAAGAACGGCTAAAGACCTACCCCGCGTGGAAGAAAACATGGAAGTTCGCCTTGATGAGAAGGTGCAATTAGCGGTAGATGTCCAGAAATTAGGAATTGGTGTTGGCGATTTTGTTGCTTTTGACCCACGCTGTGTTGTCACTCCTTCTGGTTTTATCAAGTCACGTCATCTTGACGATAAGGCTAGTGTCGCTGTCATTGTAGGAGTCGTTAAATACCTACTTGAAAACAAGATTACGCTACCTTATACTCTTAATATTTTTATTACGAATTATGAAGAGGTTGGACATGGCGCATCTGTTGGTACCCCTAATAAAACCGTTGAGTTTCTTGCCATTGATATGGGCTGCATCGGTGATGGACTCAATGGCAGCGAAGAGAAAGTATCGATTTGTGCCAAAGATTCAAGTGGTCCTTATGATTACAACTTCCGCAAAAAATTAGTCGAAATTGCTAAAGCGAATCAGATTGACTATTGTGTGGATATCTTTCCCCACTACGGATCGGATGCCTCTGCCGCTTTAAGAGCAGGCGCCGACATCAAACACGCTTTAATTGGGCCCGGTGTTCATGCTTCTCATGCCCATGAAAGAACTCACACCGCTGGTCTGATGAATACCGCCAAATTATTACTTAATTATTTAGTGAGCAAATAGCTACTCGTCTCTTCACCTTAATTTAAAAAGCTTCGGGAGTCCCGAAGCTTTTTTTATGATCAAAATTATTTTTCGTTGAGAATCGTTCGAACACCACTGAAAAGTCAAAACGCAAGTTAATATCGGTAAACCAACTCAAAGAAATCTTCGATAATCTGTAAATGTTCCCCCAAGCAGATTAAGTGATGATTGCCTAATGGCGCCTTTGTGAAATAGTCTATTTCATCATCCAATCTCATTGTAATCTGGGTACGACACAGGCTTCGTTCCTGACCATTCTGCAGGATCTGTCCTTCATCGGCATAAAAGTGCTCGAGATTGGAACTGATTCTAAATACGGTCGCACGTGCTAAAGCTAAATTACCCTTTACGCCAATCCCTTGTCCCGTTTCAAAATGCGTATCCAGAGCGAGAGTTTCACACATATTCCATGGCACCGTGCAATGGGCAAAAACCACTTCATGCGTTAATCGATCGAGGCGAGATGGATTAGCCATGAAGATTGGCTGACCACTTAACTTATTCAAAATAATCATGCTTAACGCAGCGGGGATATCGCCCTCGCATCCAGCTATAATGCCTTCAGCGTTTAGTAAGGAAAGCGCCAAGCAGCCTGTCCCTAACCCACTCATGACCACATCAAAGCACCGTAAAGTAAAGGCTTGCAAGTCATATTGTTTACATATTTCTTTTAACGCAAGATATACAGCAGCCGCTTCAGACACTTTAGCTTGATCATAATGTTTCAACACCGGGATCTTGGCATATGCATCTGGAAGTTCAATCCCTTGATAGTGGTCGATTAACTGGTAAAGTACCTTCAGATCAATGTCCATGACTTCTATGCCAAAATTGCGTTTGACTCGCTCATAATCGACGTTCGATGCGATTAACCAGTCTGAAGGCTGGCCAATTACACCCAAACGAAGGCCTTGCAATTCTTTCTTTGCGGTGATTACCCGAGTGAAAGTAGCTAGCCGCTGCGCGATTTCTGAGGGTTGGCCATGCAAAATTTCCGCTTGGCACCCCTGCTGCGTAATGTAGGCATGAAGTTCCAAAGCCGCAGGCAACGAATTGTGCTGATCACTTGTAAGTAACACGTAAAAATCTTGGTCAGGATCAAATTGATCCACAAAATAATTTTCAACGCCGCCAGATTTTACGTAATAAATACTCATATCGGATTCAGCAAGATCATAAGTTAACTCTAGACCGCGTTTTTGGCACTCATCCCATAAATCCGCTTCAAAGATCTTTAATGTGTTTGCGATAAACGCTGCATCATGGACAGGCGACAACAGTTCTTTAATTGCAATTTTCATAAACTTCCTCCTAGAATTCTAAGATTAAAATTAAATAATCATCATAATGGGTATGATCTAAGCCGCTACCCGTCATGAGTTCTGAAATTTTAGCAAGCATATTCTCAAGCGTTAAGTGACCATATTCCATAACTAATTCGGCAATGCTCTTCTCAGAAGCATTCATCGCCATAATACCATCTGTATATAAAACCAGACGATCACCCTTTTGATACTGAATCACCCGTTCTTGATACGTATAAATACCCTCATTGACACCAAGCATGAGTCCTGGGATGTGCAGAGCCTCTACCTTATGATCAGCCGCATGAAAATACAAAGGCGGCTCATGGCCCGCGTTCGCTATTGTTATTTCGTGCGTGTCGGTGTCAAACGCTAAATAACAGGCGGTAGCAAAGTAGGGTAAATAGGTTTCTTCACTTGTGTAAAGTTGTTCATTCAATAATCCTAAAGTCTCAGCAGGTTTAATTCGACCAAAGCCCATCATCTGGGTTCGAGCAATAATATCACTCATAATTAAGGCTGCGGCTGGACCCTTGCCAGATACATCCCCAACAATTAACCCGCAATGCGATAAGGGTTCGATTTTTGTTGAGTCTTTAAGAAAAGTGGTTCCAGGCTGAATGATACTACAGAAGTCACCGCCGACTCCCCACAAAGGGACGTACTTTATAGCCATAACGATATCTTTGATTTCATGTCCTTGCGGTAAAGAACGTGATTGAACATGTTGCGCAGCCCGTAGCTGTTTCTCAAATTCAAGGTTTTGCGTTTCAGATATTTCTTTTACATCTTGGTAACGCTGTTCTAATCGCTTCATCAAATCATTCCAGTTGGCCGCATAGATAATATAGATATAGGTTGAAAAATAATACAACTCCAAGTAGAACCCATAGGGGTTAAAGTAGTTAATCTGAGTGAAATAAATACCAATAACCACTAGATGAAACGCATTCGCCATCCAAAACAACACTTTCAGCTCCGTACGCCATTGACGATATTCTGTAATATAGAAGATCGGCCACATGATTATTTGGAGCAAAGCAACCGTGTAGGCCCCAACGACATATAAATCGTTCTGGGAATAAATCAATAACGCAATATAGCTAATGAAGCAAATAGTCGAATAGGCTAAAAAGGTTTTTGATTGATCAAAGAAATAGACAAATATAGCCAATACGGCGGTAACGATATAGAAAGCCTGCAAAATGTGTTCGTTTATGAAACTGAATAAATCCGGCTGTCCATAATCCAGAATCAACAGACTCAATAATAAAATAATAAAAATTAGAAAATAATTGCGTTGATGTTGTTGCACTAAATCACACCCTCACGATATTGGATTGCTTCTGCGATATGCTGTTCCTCAATTAAGTCACTTCCTGCTAAGTCAGCAATTGTACGTGAAACTTTAAGAACACGATCATAGGCCCGAGCACTGAATTTTAATTTTTTGTAAGCAATCTGCAATAAGTTTGTAGCCTCGCTTGTGGACTCACAGTACTGCTGAACTTGAGTATGAGTCATAGCACTATTATAGTATATCTTTGAGTCTTTGAGTCGAGAAATTTGTACTTCTCTTGCGAACTCTACTCTTTTTCGAATAACTTCACTGCGTTCTTGGTTGGTGTGGTCGGTTAATTGTTGATACGTTACCCGTGGAACACTAATATGAATATCGACTCTGTCCAGTAACGGGCCTGAAATTCTTTGTCTGTACCGCAATATTTGCGTTGCTGTACAGGTACATTGATGATCAGATGAGCCAAAATACCCACAAGGACATGGATTCATGGAGGCAATAAACATGAAGCTCGCGGGAAAAGTACACGAAAGGCGCGCTCTAGAAATGGTTAAAAAACCATCTTCTAAGGGTTGCCGCAAATGCTCCAGGGTATGTCGCGCAAATTCTGGAAGCTCATCAAGAAAGAGCACCCCGTGATGAGCTAAACTGACTTCACCAGGTTTCGGAACATGCCCGCCTCCTACCAATCCTGCAAAGGAAATAGAGTGATGTGGCGCCCGAAATGGCCGTTCTAAAACAAGGCCATTCGGGGAATTGACTGTGTTAGCCACGCTATGAACTTGGGTGACTTCAAGCGCCTCTTCAAAACTCATACTGGGCAGAATTCCTGGAATTGACCGTGCTAACAAAGTCTTTCCAGAGCCAGGTGGGCCAATCATTAAACAATTGTGACCCCCAGCCGCGGCGACTTCTAAAGCTCTTTTGGCATACTCTTGCCCTTGAATATGCGAAAAATCATTAATTGGTTGTTGATGTG
Organism: uncultured Clostridiaceae bacterium; assembly: GCA_964625175.1. Taxonomy (GTDB): domain Bacteria; phylum Bacillota; class UBA994; order PWPR01; family PWPR01; genus CAZVAO01. Next base: position 4,997 of record CAZVAO010000036.1, on the reverse strand, counting down.
TTTTTAGATCAATATTCGAAACGGATTGCAAAATTTCTTGTTCACCAATTAAATGCTCAACAAATTGACGCAAATTATCAAGCGGAAAGACATTCAATTCTTGCACAATTGCAGCTTGTGGAGCGGATTCTGCTGGGCAAAACAATTCAGTAATCTGGTCAGATCGCGCTTTTAGAGCAACCGATAGCATTCCACATACAGATCGTACTTCGCCATTTAACGAGAGTTCACCTATCACCATCGCATTATGAAGTTTAAACCCAGGACACTGATTTGTGGCAATCAAGTAGCCAATAGCAATTGGCAAATCAAACAGCGTTCCTTCTTTACGTAGATCAGCCGGAGCTAAATTAACCACAATTTTAGTAGCCTGAAAGCTAAATCCGGAATTTACTATTGCAGCTTTAACTCTCTCGCGCGCTTCCTTAACAGAAGTATCGGGTAGCCCTACAATATCAAATCCTGGCATGCCATCGCTTACATTAACTTCTACACAAACCGAAAAACCTTCAATACCTACAATGGTACAACTATTAATGATGGATAACATCTAATACCCTTACTTCTTATCTCTTGGGGCAACATTGCGTTCCCAAAAAGCACCATCACTATAGCCTTGTATTTGGGTTTCTGACTCTGCCGTCTCAAGACGTTTTAAAGCATAACAACAATATTCTTGATCAAGATCAATCCCTATAAAGTGGCGTTTCAACTTCTGGGCAACTACGGCGGTCGTACCAGATCCAACAAAAGGATCCAGCACAAGGTCCCCTTCTTTACTACTAGCCAAGACTAATTTAGCTATTAATTTTTCCGGCTTCTGAGTAGGATGTGGGGTATTCTCCGGCATTGACCAAAAAGGCACCGTTAAATCTGTCCAGATATTTGCTGGATACGTTAAACGATATTTGGCGCCATTTTCACTTTCTTGCCAATCTTTTGGTTTACCGGCCTTATTACGATAAGGCGCGATTACTTTACGACGATGTTTGACGGCATCAACGTTAAAGTAATAGTCTTTGCCCATTGTACAAAACCAAATATCCTCACTATTATTCTTCCAATTTGATTTGGCTCCCCTACCCTTGTCGCGTTGCCATACAATACGATTTTGAATATGAAAGTAGTTCTTAATGACGTCAAAGACAATGGGTGATGATCGCCATTCACTACATATATAGATCGAGGCAGTAGGTTTAAGTAAAGGGATTAGCGCTTGTATCCAAGAATCGAAACATTCCAGATATTGCAAATAAGTTCGAGATTTGAATACGTTTTTATTATAGGTTTTGGTCAAATTATAGGGAGGATCCATAATGAGGAGATCAACAGATGCTGGGGGTAAAAGTGAACACGCTTCAATCAAATCCTGGTTGATAATCGTATTCTGAACATCTTGAAGTGCTACTGTATGCTCTAGTTTTACAAGTCGTTCACTTAAAGCTGTGATTTCGGTTGCGGTCAATTGCATGGTTTTATTTCGAGGACTTCTTTCTACCATTAATATCTCCTTTAACTCACTATCGTTAAATAGGCTTTTTTGAATCGAATATAATCTTTATTATACATGAATTTCAATATATTACCAGCTAAAAGACCGATAAATAATCCGCTGATAAGCGCCGAACCGATTAAGACGGGCAAATAATAGATAATTCCACCTGTTTGGAGGATGATTGAAGCCATAATCAATTGACCAATATTATGAGTGATTGCACCCATTATGCTAATAGTTGGCAAACTTAAATACGGCCCCAAAATAAAAACAGCACCATACATTATCGCCGTGCTCATAGCAGCTCCAGCTAAAGAAAATAAAAATGCAGTTGGACCTGCTGTTAGAAAAGTGGTTACAAAAACTCTTACAACGACAAAAGCGATCGTTTCAATGGGTTTAAGCATAAAAATTGCCACTAAGGTGACGATATTGGCTAGCCCAAGTTTTGCCCCTGGAATTGATGTTGGTAGTGGAATTAATTGTTCAAGCAGATGCAAGACAATTGCTAGACAAAGCATCATAGCAATGGTTGTAATTTTCCGAGATATTTTCATCTTATTCACATCATTTCACGACTGCATCAAGATCAGTTTCTTTGGCGATAATCGTAATCACTAAGCGACTTGGCAAACAGACGATACTTTGTCCGACTTTACTGATTTTGCCTTGATGAACACATTGTTGGGAAGGACAATTCGCTTCGGCCATATAAACATCCCCCTCTTCAATTCGAACGATATTCTCGTAACCATCATAGCGATAGGTCTTCTCATAGCTACCTGCATAGGGTAGGTCAATGATGTCTAGCACTTCCCCATTCAAACTAATTTCGACGCGCATTTGCTCAGCCGATTTTTCATCAATGAATAATGATCCACCGTAAACAATCAAAGCAGCAAGTATGACGATCAGCATTAAGCGGTCACCTGATTTCATGGATCATGAACTCCTCATCTATTATTGTGATTCTATTTTCTAGTCCTGCAGTAATCAGCACTTGTTTGTCCTCGGTTACGATGAGACACTCGATATCTTTAAGTGAGTTAATAAGCTCAAATCCTTTATCAATTCCTAGCACAAATACGGCTGTCGATAAAGCATCTGCATCAACCGAGTTTTTAGAAAATATTGTTGCGGCAGCAATTCCGCTTTCAGCAGGATAGCCTGTACTAGGATCAATGATATGATGGTAGCGTATCCCATCTACTACTTTATAGCGCTGATAATTACCTGAAGTGACCACTGCGCCGTTATTTAGTTCATAAGTTGCAAAATAACCGTTCTGTGGATTAATTGGATCTTGTAAACCAATCCGCCAAGGATCCTCTTCCGTCTTGCCCCCGCTGGCTTGAATGCCTCCGCCAGCATTAATTAGGATATGCTGTAGGCCTGCCTCCTGTAAATAGCTCATCAATTGATCTGCCGCGTAACCTTTAACGATTCCCCCTAGATCCAACCCAGACCCTGTTAATGGTAAATAAACGGTCGATTGATCATGATCAATAACCACTGTTGTATTATTAATAATATTAAGTTCAAATTGAACCGCTCCAGCACTCGGTAAAGGCGCTTCTTGGTCGGCAATATTCCAAAGTTCCACTAAGGGTAGTATGGTTGGCTGAAAGGCAGAAGATGTTAAGTGTTGATAGCTCAGTGCTTGCTCAACTAATGAAAGTGATTCTTTGTCAAATACCACAGGATCAAGACCAGCCTCCTGATTTAATCGTGCAATGGAACTGTTATCAATTGTTCGACTGAATTTCTTCTCTATTTGCTCAAAGACACCTGCCATATCTGCTGTGGTCACGTCGCCATCTTGTGCGCTATACGTAACGCTAATTAATGTGTCCATTGCAAAAAACGTATTCGTAGCGTAAGGCTCAGTTCGCGTTTGACACCCGCTCAGTAGTAGAGGTACAAATAATAGAAGTGCTATCCATTTTTTAGTTATATTAATCATTTTATTATCCCTACTTGCCTACATCATTTAGTATAGTATACCAGAAAAAATGGACCGAAAACCTAACCTCTAACAAAACAGTTTCAAGCAAATGAATATTTAGGCGTTAGTTACTAGTGAAAACTGAGTGGTGCAAATAAGTTGATGATGATTTTCGTAATCATGAATGCACCCATTTGTAAAGGATGTTTTGACCCAAATCTTACTGATGTTTTGGTTGGCCCCATTCGAGACGGTCCGATGTCAGAACATGGTTTACACTTATGTGTCAGAACATGGTTTACACTTTACTTATTTTTCTCTAGGATAAAACTTATATAAACTTAAATCAAGCAGACCCAGGTGGAAGTTGCCAAACCATGCTAAATACTTCCGTTGGCCAGTGTTTTCAAGGCCGATGTAATAACCTGAAAGCGCCTCGGACAAAAAGATTCGAGTTCCCTTAACTGAGATGTCCCCTTTGTTAGATACCTTGCGTATTTCCGTTCCTAGAGGGTAGATCAACTCTTCAATATCTCCCGTATAGCGTCTGACGGATTTACAGTACACAGAAGCGGGAGTTTGCATGTTAAGTGCTTCATGTGGTCTAAGTGTATTGAATTCCTTACGCCAATAATTCAGTGCCTTCTGGGCGCTTTTCATGTCGTTGCGATGAAAGGGTTGAATCTCTTTTTTGATGTCTAGATGCATGCGTTCATGGCCACCATTTTGGTAGGGTTTCCCTGGATCTATACGGTCGGGCAATATGCCTAAACTGATCCACCAAGCAGAAAGCTTGGTAAGGCCCAGTAGACTGTGTGCGTTAGCAAATGGTGAACCATTGTCACTTCGAATCACCTTGGGCAATCCATTTATTCGAAAAATGTCTTGAAACACCTCTTTTGTTAATGATCCGGTCTGATTTGGTAGCAATCTTGCTGCGAATAGGTACCGTGACATCTCATCGCGTACCGTTAAAGGATTCAACCTATTTCGGTCTTTGTCTGTCCACCAACCCTTGAAATCCACTGTCCAGACATCATTGACGTCTTCTGGCTTGATTCTTTTACGCATTGTGTGATCACTTTTGTCGATTCGTCTTTTCCGTCGTTTCCTGACGAGCCCTGCCTTTTCCAGTATCCTGTTTACAGAAGAAAGACTTGGGGCTTTAGTTCCCATTAACACCTGAAGTTTTTTTGCTCCCCATGCAGGATGTGCCTGCTTCAACTGGATGATCTGAATTATATCTTCCTCATCCAATTGGCTTGAATGGCTATGAGGTTTTGTACTAGCATCTTCCAGCGCTGGATAACCACCCTGGTCAAATCTTTCTAACCATTTGTAGCCTGTTACCCGGCTTATATTATATTTTCTACACAACTCTACGTGACTATAAATGCCTCGTTTGGACTCGTTTACAAATTGATACCTTTGATCCATTTTCAGACTCTCCTTCCATGGCATTAGATGATCACCTCCGTTTGGTTTCTCATCTAATTATGCACCAATGTGTAAAGGATGTATTGACACAAATCTGTAAAGGATGTTTTGGTTGGTCCT
>CAZVAO010000035.1:3097-19951 GCA_964625175.1 uncultured Clostridiaceae bacterium | reverse complement strand
GGTGCAATAGCTGGAATCTCACCAACTAAACGCAGCTTCAAAATATCAGGGATCTTAGATATGGCAGCTGAAGAGGGTGCTGAAATCATCAGCTTTGACCAGGCTGGTGTTCAAGAGATCATCCCTGAAAGTGGGTTTGTGCCCGTGATGTATTTGGCAAAACCGCTGTTTACCGCTGATGTGGTCATCAACATGCCGAAACTCAAGACCCACTCATCGGCTATTTATACAGGCGCTATTAAAAACCTGTTTGGCTGTATCCCTGGGTTAAAGAAAGCTGAGTTTCATAAGTTGGCCCCAGATACAGCCGTTTTCGGGGAAGTATTAGTCGATATCCACCGCGCCGCGCCCTGTGCTTATCATGTCCTAGATGGCATTGTTGCGATGAATGGTGAAGGGCCTACTGCTGGGAAGCCTTATAATGCGGGAAAGATTCTCTTTAGCAGCGATCCATTAGCGCTTGATACCGTTGCCATGGAGATGATTGGACTCAGCCCTGAACAAACGCCCATTTACAAGGCCGCGCGCGAGCGAAATCTCGGGGAACACAATCTTGACAAGATCGAAATTACAGGAGATTACGATTATATTCCCCACCTTGCCGATTTTAAATTGCCAAGTCGCGTTTATAAAAAGAACAAGCGCACGAGCACAATGGTTGTCAATGTAGTGGATTTCTTTAAGACGGTTCCCGTGGTTGATCTCCAGAAATGCCGCCACTGTCAAACGTGTGTCGACAGCTGTCCAGTTCAGGCAATCCACCCAAAATCAAAGGTAATAGACTACCAGGTTTGCATCGAGTGCATGTGCTGTCATGAACTATGTATGTATGATGCCGTAAAATTGCGTAAAGTGAACTTTTGGGCACGTCTCATGGATAAATTATTTAAATTTAATGCATAGTAGAACGACAAAACCTCCAGCCTGGCAACGGGCTGGAGGTTTATTTGTTTTGTCGGTATACAAAATTAGTGTTAACTTTTTAAGGGGTTGCATTTTTGATTTCTCCAGCCTACCAGTAGATCATACAGGTTATTCATCTTTCGCCAATGATCATGACCTTTCTTTTTAGGGACTGGTGAAGATGGTGATTCCACCTGTGCTCGTTTGGATGTCAATCGTAGGATCATCTTGGGAACGATCTAATGCCACTTCCGATATGATCGTGCCTGTGATAGATTGGGCGTTAATGGTGTAGTCGGATCCTTCAGGGATCGTACACGTTACACTGCCGGATATAGCTGTAATCTGAAGCATTTGAAGCGCCTCTCCGACTGTGATGGTGGTATCCCCTGTGCTTGTGTGGATTGTCCCTGAATTAAATTGACAATTCGAAACCATATTCGTGCCAGAAATGGTTGTTATATTTAAATTGGTTATTTGACTATTGAGTACTTTGATATTGCCTGACCCTGTATGAAGCGTTAGCGCTTGGGAGTGGGTATTGTTGATTTCCCAGCTTCCAGCAATACTGTCACATGTAATCGCTTCTAATCGTTCATTGGGGAGTCTTATTGTCAAACTGCCGGGCAGAGAAGCATTCATCTGCCATTGTGCAAATGTCTCCTCAATATTCAACTCTTTTTCTGTAATAAGCGCCGTAAATTCTCCTGGGCCAAGATAGGTTAGGCCGATGTCAGTGCGTTCTTCACCGATGATTTCAGTGTTTGCCGTGCGCGTTACTATGGAAAGGGAAGCAACCTCTCGAATGTCAAAAGAAAAATCATAGGTTTCAGTATCGAGTTCGACGATGGGTTCGGTGGGGTTCATGGATCTAATGGCCCCAATACCTTCGTTCCACCACAGTTCCCATGGAATCGTTCCTTGAATATAGAAGAGAAATCCAGATACGATAATTGCGATAATAGAGATCGCCACGAGGGCAGACATTAATTGCCGCATCATTAATTCCCCCCTATGAGAGCACGATGCGCCCACTTAAAGTAGCGGCGCACGAGCCGAAATGTGATTTGCAAAATCCGAATAGCCAAGAGCGTGAAAAGCAAGCCTAAGGCGCTTAACCCAATTCCCAAGATCCCAGAAGCAATGGGGTGAGCAATCATCACTGCAGAAATACTGAAGAAAGTCGGTAAGATGGGTAGAAAGGCAGTATGCATGAGTGAAATGCCATAAAGGAGGATCGATACGCCTCCGACACCTAAGCCCGCGATGACACCAAATGCCACAGCCGTGGGCACTAGAAAGGCGAATAAACTAAAGAAAAGCAAGAATCCACCAACGAGAAACTTACCGATAAAACTGCGCGTATTTTTAACAATAGGGGCTGTCTTGGGCGTGTTGGACTGCGAATTGCTAGCTAGGTAACTCTGGATAGCTTGTGATGGGGAAGGCAATTTAGCCGTGACTTCGGCCACACTCAAACCATCAAGGGCTCCCACTTCAAAGTAGAGGCGATATTTTTCCATAATCTTAGAACGGTGGTCCGCAGGTAGACCAACTGTCTCTTGGTGCAGTTTCTGTAGATAGGGAATCTTGTCCACAAGCGACCCTCCTTAGTAGCGTTACTTATGATTCAAGTATAGGGTGCTAAAAGGTTGGAATCAAGGCGTTGCAAGTTAAAATTGGGTTAAAAAATAATCCAATAGGTTTCTCTCCTGTTGATTTATGTGAGATTATTAAGCAAGTAGGGCGTGTTTTGCAAGAAATTAGCAGAAAACGCTTTTACTCTCCTCAAAAATAAGTTAAAATGAAGCTAATCTCGTTAATCGAGAGGAGGGATTTAGATGACAATAACCAAGGAAATGACAATTCAGCAAGTATTGGAGTTGGATCGTCGGTCAGCTGCGGTTTTCATGCAGCATGGGATGTTCTGTATTGGATGATCAGGTGCGACTCGCGAAAGCGTCGAGCAAGCAGCCATGGTTCATGGCCTCAATTTAGAACTCTTATTAACCGATCTGAATGCTCTTTTTGCTAAATAGGCTTAGAATGAGTTAAAGAGGCTGTTGCACAAAATCGTGTAACAGCCTCTTTTTAATTTGTAAAGAGTCACGGAAGCTCCGCATAATCCACAGGGAAGGCATTGGCCGACATCGTAAAATCGGGGCCATGTTCATCTAGCTTTGTTGCTCGGAATAAAAAATTAATAGAGCTCACCATTCTTGTAGTACCTATTCTTGATGAGAATGGTGAAGAGGATTCTGGAATCATCGCATCCAACACGTTTCAAGTAAGTTGAGATCACAGCGGCGGCTCGATTCTGTAAATCCTGCGGGCGATCAAACCAGCATACTTCGACAAATGGGTAGCCAGTAACTTGACGACCATTGCTGATTGCCACCGATTCAATGACCTCCAGTGTGAATGCGCTTGCTGGTGTGCCAGTAATAGCTGAGAGCTCTTCAATTAACTCCTGGCTAATTAGTTTGACATCTTCAGTTTCTACACCACGAAAGGTGATTTTAGGCATAACGACAGCTCCTATCAGATAAATTTTATTATTCCTGCTTTATAAATAATTACTAAACACCTATAATAAAGCTAGGCTAATTATAACACGCTCCAAGGAGGAATGGCTAATGGCTCGCCAATTTTTACAAATTCCAGGACCTACAAATATTCCAGATTCTATTTTAAGGGAATTAAGTCGTCCAGCGATTAATCATCGTGGCACTGAATTCGCCACCGTGCTTCATCAAATCACTGAAGGATTACAATACGTATTACAATCAGAAAATGATGTGCTGCTTTTCCCATCATCGGGGAGTGGTACTTTGGAAGCGGCCATTGTTAACATGTTCTCACCAGGAGACAAAGTTTTGGCGTTCAATATGGGCGTATTTGCTAAGCGCTTTGGGCAGATTGCTGAGCACTTTTCGCTTGAGGTCTGTTGGACAGATGTGCCATGGGGGCAACCCCTCGAGCCGCAGGTTTTAGAGGCTGTCATTTTGAGAAATCCCGACATCAAGGGCGTGCTGTTGACACAGAGCGAGACTTCTACAGCCATTCTCAATGATATACCAGCTTTGCAACGTGTCATTAGAGCAAAATGTCCAGGCGCATTGATTCTTGTTGATGCTGTGAGTTCGTTGGCCATTAGCGATTTGCCGGTGGATCAATTAGACTTAGATATTGTAGTTGCTGGATCTCAGAAAGGATTAATGCTACCTGGTGGATTGGGAATTGTAGCGGTTAGCGAGCGCGCTTGGCGTGCCCACGAATCGGCTACACTGCCCCGTTGGTATTGGGATTTTGCTCCGCTTAAAGCGCGTATGGCCCAAGGTCGCATGGTTTATACGCCTGCGATTGCCCATTTCTTTGGGTTGATCGAATCGCTACGGCTGATCCAAGCTGAGGGTCTTCCTCAAGTATTCAAACGGCATAGACGAAATGCTCGGGCACTCCAGCAGGGTATTTTAGCACTCGGTTTAGACCTCTTGGTTGAGAATCCGCATTACCGCTCAGATGCTGTGACGGCAGTCAAATTGCCGGTTACACTTGCATTCCCTCAGCTCGCGCAGGATCTGGAGCACCTTAACATCACGATTGGTGGAGGGTTGCAAGAGTTGGAAGGTAAAATCTTCCGCATTGGTCATCTGGGTATGTTGCATGAGGTAGAGGTTTTAGCGATCATCGGTGGACTAGAAATGGCACTCAGTCAACAATCCTACCCATTTGAATTGGGCAGAGGTGTTGCCGGGGTAGCTCGGTATTATCTAGAACATTAATTCTTGATATTTATATAATGCTGTAGAGCAATAATTAGTCGCTAAATGTCTTGTTAGAGACGGATCGGCAAACTATGCTGAATTTGCTCAGCACCCAAATAGGCACCACATACAAAAGACTTCCTGAGTGATCAGAAAGTCTTTTTACCATAAATGTGGATCATATTTAATTGGAGTGTCGCTGACAAAATTGCAATATTAAGTCGATTCTGCCCGTCACAATGATGGCAAGCATCTATCATCGGAATGAAGAAAATTGATGAATGTAGGTTTGCAATCATGACTGCCTCAGCTCAGCGTAAAACCTTAAATTCCCTTATATGGTGGACGGGTGGTCCGTGCGGTTAGGAATAAGACCTGTTTTATTCTTGATAGAGCTCTTCCCAAATGCTACGGTATTTGAGGGCGTGGGCCTCGAGGCCTGCTACGTCATCCGCTGAAAGAGTTTTGGCGACTTTGCCAGGCACCCCTAGAACCATGGAATTCGGTGGGATTTTTTTGCCCTGAGGAACAAGTGCATTGGCTCCAATAATGCAGCCATCACCAATTTCTGCACCATCCAATATGGTCGCATTCATCCCGACAAGAACCTTGTTCCCAAGGATACAGCCATGAATGATGGCCCCGTGTCCAACGGTTACATAGTCTCCGATGATGGTAGGAAAGCCACTTGCAACATGAACAACGCTATTATCTTGGATATTGCTATTCTTACCGATACGAATACCAGCCATATCGCCGCGGATAACCGCGTTATGCCACACACTTGTACCCGACCCTATAATGACTTCACCAATAATTTGAGCCCCGGGGGCAATAAAACTGTGGGTTGCAATCTGGGGGGTGCCTTTTTTAATTGTCCAAATATTCATGAGTAAAACCTCCTAGTTAACAGCGTCATTATATCATTTAAATGTTATAATGATAATAACGAATAATGGATTTGAAAGTTGCGCAGCTAGTTGCAATGTGTTATAATACTTGTCTGTGAGCCCTGCTCTGATTAATCAGAGCCACTAGACCGTAGGGAGGAGGAAAGAACATGAGAAAATTCGAAATTATGATGATTTTACGTCCTGATCTTGATGAGGAGCAAATTCGTTCAGTTGTAGAGCGTTTTGTAAACATTATTTCCGATCATGATGGTGAGGTCACAGCGATAGAACCTTGGGGTAAACGTCGCTTGGCATATGAAATCAATGACTTTACTGAGGGATTCTATGTACTCATTAATTATGAGTCCGATGGAAGCTTTAATAGTGAGTTAGAACGCAACTTCCGTATTGTAGACTCTGTTATTCGTCATATAATAGTGCGTTTAGACGCATAGGAGTGTGTAACTAATGTTAAATACGATTGTTTTAATAGGACGTTTAACAAGAGATCCGGAATTGCGCTATACTTCACAGGGCACAGCGGTTGTCAATTTTGGCATTGCTGTTGATCGTGGATTTAAGAGTACGCAAGCTGATCAACAAACGGTTGACTTTTTTAACGTGGTTTGTTGGAATCGTTTGGCTGAAATTGTTGCAGAATATATGACAAAAGGGCGTTTGGTCGCTGTTCAAGGGCGGTTGCAAAGCCGTACGGTTGATCGAGATGGCCAACGTCGTACCTATACTGAAATTGTAGCAAGTACGGTTAAATTCTTAGAGAAACCCAGTCAGAATCAATATGATAACTCAGATGACCAAGAAGAAGAGTCCGCCTATCATCCGTCAGAAAAAGCAACTCGGAGACAAGCTCCGAATCAGAATTACAACAAAGCTATGAATTTTGACAATGATGAGGACGATGACCTACCATTTTAAAAGGAGTGAAACAAATGGCTGCTAGAAAACCTCGTGGACGACGACCCCGTCGCCGCGTATGTGGTTTTTGCATGGATGGTGCAAAAACTATAGATTATAAAAATGTTGAAAAACTACGACGCAATTTATCTGATCGAGGTAAAATCTTACCACGACGTGTTACGGGTATCTGCGCTCGTCATCAACGTATGATGACCACTGCCATTAAACGTGCTCGTATGGTTGCTTTACTGCCATACATCATCGACTGATAAAAAATAAAAAACCTTGGGGGTTCCCCGAGGTTTTTCTTGACTATGCAGGGTATTTGACTTTGGAAAAAAATACTAATTGCAGGGAGTGTCTATTAAACTGTATAATATAATAAGTTGACAGATTTATTAGGGGCTGTTTATCGAGTGCTTATCCTTTATTAAGGGGCTCATACAGCGTATAATGATAATCTTTCCACTCGATGGGTGAGGGGTGATTACTTGCAAACTAAAGCTTTAACTGAAGCGGCGATGATGACAGCGACTTTTATTGCAATGGCTTTAATGGCCTATTACATTCCGCTAATGTCCATAGTGCTGTTTCTTTTTATGGGGGTTCCCCATGCCTTACTGGCGCGACGCCAAGGATTGAAAACTGCGATTTTATCGCTCATCGTGAGTGCTTTGGTGCTTATGATGCTAATGGATATCATTTTTGCGACAGCCTCATGTGTACTATTTGCGATTACGGGGATTGTCCTGGGGGCTTGTTCTAAACGCTATAGTGCGGGTCGTTCCATCCTTTATGCAGCGATTATTACGGCTATTAGTTTTGGTATACTATTAGTGGCAGTTGGTTCCATAATGGGTATTGATATCTGGGGTGATGTGATTGCCTCATATCGCACCTCAATTGAGCTGATGGCTGAAGGCGGCCAACTCGGGGAGGACTTTGATGTTGAAGCTATCACAGAACAGATTACACGCCTTGCAACTATTTTAAAGCCGAGTTTGATACTTGTTCTCGGATTTATGGCGGCCTATTTGAATTATCGTATGTTTCAACAAATTGGACGCAGGTTCAAAATTGAAGTGGCACCGATGCCATTGCTTTTTGAGTGGCGCTTTCCCACATGGGTGGGGATTGGGTATTGTATCAGTTATATGATGGTATTCTTTATTCCTGACACGAGTGTGCTTTACCAGGTTGGTTTGAATGTAAGAACAATTCTTTACTGGCCGATTGTACTCCAAGGATTGTCTTTGGTGGTAATCTTTTTTGGTAGATACATTCGTTCAAAGTTATTCTACGTGTTAATTACGATTGTAATTTTCACTAACGCCTTATTGCAAAGTGTTGTTGTTCTAGTCGGGCTGTTTGATATGTTCTTCGATTATCGCGGCTGGATAAAAGAGAAAGGAGTTCTTAAATGAAAATTATTCTACTTAAAGACGTTAAAGGCTTAGGAGAGGCTGGCGAGGTTAAAAAGACGGCCGATGGGTATGCTCGCAATTATATTATTCCCAATAAATTAGGGATAGAAGCCACGAAGGCAAATCTAAAAAAATTAAAGCATCAAAAAGATATTGAGGAAAAACACGAGGCAGATCTTAAAGCAAAGGCACTGGCCTTAGGTGCTCAACTCGCTGAGGCAGGAGTAGAGATTACAGTTAAAGCTGGCGAAAATGGTCGCTTATTCGGTTCCGTTACCACCAAAGATATTGCTGCTGCTTTAGCTGAGGCTGGAATTAATATTGACAAACGCAAAATTGAACTCAATGAGCCAATTCGCCAATTGGGCGAATATGAAGTGCCGGTTCGAATTTATCAGGAGACTCTGGCACACGTTAAAGTTCGCGTAGATAGCAAGTAAAAGGAAGAAGTAGATCCGGTTAAGGCCGATGATCTACTATAGATGCGTCGTTTGTTGGAATCAACAAGCATTATTTGGAGGAGTTTATATGGCCACATGGCGTGAGAAAATGCAACGAATTCTCAATGGAGCAAAGGGGACAACCCCAATGGAAATCACTGAAGAATTACAGTTTCGCATTATGGGTATTTCAGATATTTTAAAGAAAATCTTAGGGGCTGAGCAATTCACCGCACGAGCTAAACAATTACGTGCTGCCGATTTGCTTAACTCACCAGAGATTGGGGAGCAAATTTTAGCATTAGAACGGATTGTCTATAATAATCCGGCTATCGATCAGGTCAAACCAGCAAAGCAGTATGCCCTAGCCATTGATGCGCTAGAGCAAACGTTAGCTGAGATTGTGGCGCGCCGTAAAGTCGAAGAGAGTATCGACAAGCAGGTGCAGGAAGTGCTTCAAGAGCGTCAGCAAAAATACGTAAAAGATATTCGCACTAAAGTTTTAGAAGAGAAAGATGGTCCAGAAACGGCGTATAGTCAGGCCCGTTTGGCAGAACTAGAACAGTGGGAAGAACGCAAGCTAGAACGATCCATTACGGAGATTGTACGACCGCAAAAGCTCGATGAGATTATCGGACAAGAAGCAGCTGTTGAAACACTGATGGCTCGTTTAGCATCACCATTCCCTCAGCATATTATCCTCTATGGACCGCCTGGTATAGGAAAAACGACTGCCGCTCGCTTAGCTTTGCAAGAAGCCAAGTTATTATCCATCACCCCTTTCCGTGAAGATGCCCCATTTATTGAGGTAGACGGATCAACCCTGCGGTGGGACCCAAGAGGCATCACAAATCCTTTAATTGGGTCGGTACATGATCCAATTTATCAGGGTGCACGCCGTGATTTGGCGGACATGGGCGTTCCAGAGCCGAAACCAGGACTGGTGACAGACGCAAGTGGTGGTGTTTTATTCATCGATGAAATTGGTGAGATGGATCCTACCTTGCAGAATAAGTTACTGAAAGTGTTAGAGGATAAGCGGGTATTTTTCGACTCCTCATACTTTGATTTAGAGAACCCCAAGGTACCCGAATATATTAAGAAGCTATTTAAAGAAGGGGCACCTGCAGATTTTGTTTTAATTGCGGCAACAACGCGGCGACCGGAACAATTGAATCCTGCACTTCGTTCGCGGGCCACCGAAATCTTCTTTAACCCACTTGATCCTGAACATATTCGTCAGATTGTCAATGATGCCGCCGTCCGCCTCGAAGCAACGTTAGAGGATGGTGTGGATACGATTATAAGCGAGTACACGATCGAAGGTCGCCGTGCAGTTAATATGTTGACGGGGGCTTATAGCATGGTTGCCTACCAAAACCAAACGCTCAAGGACTTAGTCATTACGAAAGAGCACATTAAGAAGATTCTTCAGAGTGGGCGCTCTACGCGCTACGTGCGATTTCAGGCCTCTGACATACCAAAGATAGGTCAGGCTATAGGTCTAGGTGTTTACGGTTATCTCGGGTCAGCTATTGAGATTGAGTGCGCTGTTTTCCCTGCTCGTGAGTCTGGCAAAGGGACGGTTCGCTTTAACGAGACCGCTGGAAGCATGGCTAAGGACAGTGTGCATAATGCAGCGGCTGTCTTGCGCAAATTGACAGATCTTAATATCGATGATTTCGATGTGCACATTAATGTCATCGGTGGTGGAAATATTGATGGACCATCTGCTGGTGTAGCAATTACTTTAGCGCTTTACAGTGCGTTAACGGGGAAAACCCTGCGGCAAGATGTGGCTGTAACCGGTGAGATTTCCATCCAAGGTCAAGTCAAAGCGGTTGGCGGCGTTCAAGAGAAAATTTATGGAGCAAGGCAAGCGGGTATTAAGAAAGTGTTGATTCCCGCGGATAATGCACTTGAGGTCACGGTTCAACCCGCTGATGTAAAAGTGGTCTTTCTGACAGAGTTTATTCAGGCACTCCCTGAAATAGTTGTGGAGGGTTAATTATGGCAGTTGTTCAGCAACGTCTAACACCGCAGAACTTGGAAGCGGAGCAATCGGTTTTAGCGGCAATGCTCATCAGTAAAGAAGCCTTATATACAGGGCTTGCCTCATTGCGTCCTGAACATTTCTATAAAGACAGCCACCGCATTATATTTCAGGCCATCCAAGGGCTCGATGAGCAGAGTCAACCTGTCGATATTGTAACGGTAAGCAACTATCTCAATGAGCAACGTAAACTTGAGGACGTTGGTGGCCCCGCTTATTTGACCGACCTTAATATGCTGGGTGTTTTGGTGGGTAACACTGAGGCATACAGTAAAATTGTAAAAGAGAAAGCGCTGTTGAGACATCTAATTGCGATGTCTCAGCGGATTGCGGATCGCAGTTACTCAGACGACAGTTACGAAGATATCATTGGATCCGCAGAACAGGAATTTCTTGATATTGGCAAGGCCAGTGACAGTAGGGCCTACGATAACATTCGCGATGTTGCGCGTGAAACGTTTGCTCAAATCGAAGCGGCCTATCGCAATAAGGGTAAAATTACGGGACTACGTACGGCTTACGTGGATTTTGATCACAAAACAAATGGGCTGCAGAATTCCGATCTCATTATCTTAGCGGCACGTCCTGGTATGGGTAAGTCGGCACTTGCGCTAAACATCTCCCAGAATATTGCCTTACGCGAGAACACAGGGGTACTCTTTTTTAGCCTAGAAATGCCGAGCGTCCAACTCGTTCATCGCATGATTTGTTCTGAATCACGTATCGACTCGCAGAATGTTCGCAAAGGATTCATTAGTGACAGCGAGCTAATCAAGATTAACGATGCGGTAGCAAAGTTAGAAAAGGCCCCAATTTATATTGACGATACTCCAGGGATCTCTATTACAGAGTTGCGCAGCAAGGCACGCCGTATTAAGTTGGAGCATGATATCGGTTTTATCGTTATCGACTACCTACAGCTCATTACAGCATCAGGCTTTGCTACGAGTCGTCAGCAGGAGATCGCCTATATTACGCGACAAGTAAAAGAACTTGCGCGCGAACTCGATATCCCAATCATGGCGCTTGCCCAGTTGAATCGCCAGGTAGAGAGCCGCGCAGACAAACGTCCAATGATGAGTGATTTGCGTGAATCAGGAGAACTCGAGCAAACCGCTGACTTAGTCATCTTCATTTACCGTGATGATTACTATAATAAGGAATCTGAGAAACAAAATATAACGGAACTCTTAATCCGTAAACATCGTAATGGTCCTACGGGAGATATCGAATTGGTGTTCAATAATAACTTCGGTCGTTTTGATAATGCGGAACGGCGCGAGATGAATGTCTAAATCCATATTTCATGATAACTATGCGAGAAGAATGGAGCTAAATTATGGCGCAATATGATGTTATTATTGTTGGAGCTGGTCCTGCTGGAATTTTTACGGCTCTTGAACTGGTTAAGCAGAAGCCAGAGTTGAAAATTTTGATGTTAGAAAAAGGCAAAGATATTACAAAACGCGTCTGCCCTGTGGCTGAGCATAAGATGAGTTGTGCCAATTGTGCGACCTGCTCAATTACCTCGGGATTTGGTGGTGCGGGGGCTTTTAGTGATGGAAAATTGACTTTAACTACCCGCTTTGGCGGCATGCTTGGCGAATATATCGGCGAAGAGGCTTTGTCTGAGCTCATCGAATATGTCGACAATATCTACCTAGAATACGGTGCGGTTAAAGAAGTTTTTGGCGATGAAAACGACCCGCGCGTTGAGAACATCAAACGGCAAGCTGCCGCAGCGGAGCTTTTGCTTGTTCCTGCACGGATTCGCCATTTAGGCACAGAGCGATGCTACCAAATTTTAGAGCGCTTTCGGATCTGGTTAGGAGAACGCATCGAAATTATCACGAACTGTGAAGTGGCAGAGGTGATTGTTGAAAATAATCAATTCCGCGGAGTTAAAGGCGTGGATGGGCGCGAGTGGTTTGGAACGTATGGTGTCGTTGTCCCAGGGCGTGATGGTGCAGATTGGTTTGCGACGGAAGCCGATCGATTGGGACTCGAGAGTATCGTCAATCCTGTGGACATCGGTGTTCGTGTGGAAGTTCCTGCTGAGGTATTCAGTAAAATCACGGATGTTGTTTATGAATCCAAATTTATCTTTTATAGTCGCCAGTTTGATGATCGGGTGCGCACCTTCTGCATGAACCCCTATGGGGCAGTGGTTGTAGAGAATAATAGCGGCTTAATGATTGTCAACGGCCATAGTTATCAATCCAAGCGCACGAATAATACAAACTTTGCACTCCTTGTGAGCAAAACCTTTACAGAGCCTTTCAAAGAACCATTGAAATATGGGAAGTCTATCGCTCGCCTTGCAAACATGCTGGGTGGTGGCGTCATCGTTCAGCGGCTGGGTGATCTGCAAGATGGGCGGCGCAGTACCGAAGCGCGCATTAAACGAGGTTTAGTTCAACCGACACTCAATGATGCCACACCAGGGGATCTTAGCCTGGTTCTTCCGCATCGCTATGTGGTCAGTCTGCTGGAAATGCTGGAAGCACTCGATAAGGTTGCACCAGGTGTCAATTCCCGCCATACATTACTCTATGGCGTCGAGGTAAAATTCTATTCAAATCGCATAAAACTCGATAATGAATTGCGAACGACGGTCGATGGCTTGTGGGCCGCGGGAGATGGGGCAGGCATTACACGAGGTTTAGTACAGGCATCTGCAGCGGGAGTCATCACGGCGCGTTCGATTTTAAAGGGCTAAGATAGGGATTATTGAAAAGGCGTTTAGTCGGGTATCTTTAATCAATAATTTTGCGGAAAGCAGTTGACAACCCCGTATAATTCCTGTAATATATGAACACGCGTGGGTCATTAGCTCAGTTGGTAGAGCATCCGCCTTTTAAGCGGAGGGTCGTTGGTTCGAATCCAACATGACCCACCATTTCATTATGGCCCCATAGTGAAGCGGTTAACACAACAGCCTTTCACGCTGTAGACGCGGGTTCGAATCCCGCTGGGGTCACCAAACATTCGGGCGAATAGCTCAGCTGGGAGAGCACCTGCCTTACAAGCAGGGGGTCGTAGGTTCGAGCCCTACTTCGCCCACCATAACGTGGAGTCGTGGTCTAGTTGGCTTAGGATGCCGGCCTGTCACGCCGGAGGTCGCGGGTTCGATTCCCGTCGGCTCCGCCAGAAAGAACACTTCATAATGAAGTGTTCTTTTGCTTTATGTGTTTCTTTGCGATTTCACAAAGCAAAAATTTCTGTGTTACTTCAAAAAGCACTTAATCAGCACGCTATATTTGGTTTTAACCATTAATAGTCGTATTTATTGATCAAATGTTCACATGCCACTACAATAAGACTTCAAATTGGAGGTTTAATAATGGGCACAGCCACCACGGTTTTCATAGCCATTTTGCTTACAATCAATATTATAACAATCGTTCTTTATACGATCGATAAGCGCAGAGCTAAAAAAGGACAATGGCGCATATCTGAAAAGGTGTTGTTAATCTGGGCGCTGTTTGCACCATGGGGAGCCTTTGCTGGCATGAAACTCATACATCACAAGACCCAAAGCAAAAAATTTACAGTGCTTATTCCGCTATTTATGATTTTGCACGTTTTGCTTGTCTTGGGCTTTATCTACTACAAGCTGAGATAGGTCGTCAAGTAATGAGATGACGTTCTCTTGTATCGATTCTAGCCACAAAACTGTTATAATGAATGAGTCCTTATAACGAATTTATATTACTTGAGGAGGAAACCCATATGACGATGCCAAGAATCAACTTTGAGCCCTATGATAATCAGCGTCAAAATTTGGAATATGCAGTTATTGTTGCCCGCTATAAAAATCAGTTTGTGCTATGTCGGCATCGTGATCGTTTGACTTGGGAAGTTCCAGGAGGACATCTTGAAGCAGGAGAAACACCCCTTCAGACGGGTCATCGTGAGCTTTATGAAGAAACAGGTGCTCTCGACTATGTGTTGCTTCCAGTCAGTATTTACACGGTAACAGGTAGCAGGGGTGAAACTGGTTCCGGGGCCCTTTTTTATGCTGAAATTTGTGAATTTGGGCAGCTCCCAGATTTTGAGATAGTAGAGATTAAACTTTTTACAAAATTACCTAGCGCAATGACCTATGCGGATATCCAACCGCATTTGATTGAAATGGTTATGGAACACATACAAAAGCAGCGCAAATTAGTAGAACTTAGCGATGATGAGCTCCATGCCTTATTTCCTGTTCGGCTTGTGAAACATGATCCAAGATGGGCTAAATGGTATGGGGTCGAGCGGCAACGACTGCAACCATTCATCCTAACGCCTTGTAAAATTCACCATTATGGGTCCACTGCAATTCCACACATTATGGCGAAACCAATCATTGATGTTTTAGTTGAAATTAATCAGGATGCAAATTTAGATCAGCTCACTGCAGAATTCCAAAGTGCAGGCTATTTCAAAATGACAGAGGAGAATGGTCTGCCAATGTTTGCTAAGGGATATACGAAATATGGTTTCGCAAAAAAAATGTTCCATGTGCATACGCGTTATCAAGGCGATCAAGAAGGGTTGCTATTTCGGGATTATTTGATTGCACATCCTGAAGATGCCCAGTTATATGAACAATTAAAGCAAGAATTAAAAGCCCAATTTGGACACAATCGAGACACATATACAGAAGGTAAGGCAAAATTTATCAAGCAAATACTTACTAAAGCAAAAGCATTTAAGTGAGATGGGCTATACAATTACTGGCTAATAATCAAATTTAATGAAGCAAAAAATGCACACTGATAACAAACAGTGTGCATCTTATTATGTCTATTTAGAATTTTATTTAGGTATTCGAGATCAAGGCGCGAGTATGTTTATAAATGATGGCATACATCAGTATGTCGAATGCGTAAACATCCGAGCATCACCGAAATAGCCTGTTTTTAGGATTCAAACTAGGTGCGGAGTTTGCTGCCACACACCCCACAAAACTTAGAATTAATACTCAGAACCGACTTACATTTATTGCAGATGAGCTCTTTCTCACTAATAATGCGGAACTTACTGCGATCACGTCTCAGAACCGCGTGATAAAGTGGTGAATCATGCCAGGATTGAATCTCCGAGGCGCGTGATACGGTCCAAGGGTGAGTGTCGTTATAAAAAAGCATTTTGGCTACTTTATCGAAAGCATCAAAATCATAGTCATCAAATTCTTCGATCTGTTTCATGAAGGCGTCAATGTTAACAGATCGATCATCAATCTTGAGATTAGCGGTTCCAGCTTGTTTCGTAATCATTTGGATGGCGGCTTCGTAATCCTGACAAGCCAAAAGACCGGCGCGATCTGCTGTCAGCTCCGACATCCTGTTCCAGAATTTAAGGGCGATTTCCAATCCTGAAGAAAGAATCGTGCCAACCCCTAGGGTCATTTGTCCCAACAAGATTCCTAAATAGCCAAGCTTGTCGGCGACATCTTTGTAGAGAATATGCTCTGATTTGACATGTCCGAGCTCGCGCCCAATCAAAAACATTAATTCAATGTCCGTTAGCTTATCGATAGCCGCTGAGTAAATCGTAATAATAGGTTCCGAACTACAGGTGGCATAAGCATCCACTAAGTATCCTTGGCGCAGATAAAGCATGGGGATCCTCCTGACATCTAGGATCTCACAAGCTTCTAGGAAAATGTGATAAACAGAAGGCACTTGGTTCTCGCCGAGTTTCAGATAAGAACCTGTATGATTGATCTTGGTGATTTTATCAACGGAGTAGCGGTTGATTAATTCCAGAAGCTTTGGTAGCCCTGGCGTCTGTTTTAAAGAATACAAAGCTTTGCGATCCTGATCATGCTCGTATTCATAAGGACTGAGATTTTTTAGAACAACTCTGCTCATGATCATCACCCTTTCGGCATGAGGCTTTGTCGATAGTTTTATTATATACTATTCTCTTATTTAAATGAAATATCCTGCTAGGTATAAGGTAAAATAAGAATTCTCGAAGTGATTTTGGCTGAGTTTTAGCGCCGCTACAGAGGCAATTATCGTTTGACAATCCGCATAATCCATGCTATATTATAGTTCGTTGAGTCTGGAGAGGTGTCCGAGCGGTTTAAGGAGCTAGTCTTGAAAATTAGTGATCCCGTAAGGGACCGTGGGTTCGAATCCCACCCTCTCCGCCAAAAAACTCCGATTTGCAATGGGCTCAGATATGTTTACACCTGTGACTATCGTGGATTCGAACCCGAGAGGGATTTCTCCGTTAAGAAAACAGACATGTTTTTAGGAGAAATTAAGGAGGAACAGAATAGTTCCGACGTTAGGTTTTGTGATCAATCGATCAACAAAACGCGAATCCCACCCTCTCCGCCAAAGCAAGTTCAATCTACTGTGGGCTTAGATGTGTTTACACCTGTGGCTTATGTGGATTCGAAACCGAGAGGGATTTCTCCGTTAAGAAAACAGACATGTTTTTAGGAGAAATTAAGGA
>CAZVAO010000035.1:0-2997 GCA_964625175.1 uncultured Clostridiaceae bacterium | reverse complement strand
GTTTGCATCTGTGACTATCGTGGATTCGAACCCGAGAGGGATTTCACAATCAATGATTATTGTGATTATGTTAGCAGCATAGATGATCATTGAGACATAGTTTTACATGGAGAGATGGCCGAGTAGGTCGAAGGCGGTCGCCTGCTAAGCGATTATACGGGCAAAACTCGTATCGCGGGTTCGAATCCCGCTCTCTCCGCCAAGAGTGCACCAATAACTGTGTTGGTGTGCTTTTTCTTTGTCGAAATACTATCTGTATACCAATTTCATAAAAAGCGTACCGCCTTGTTCCTATCAAACTCTTGACGGCGAGAGTTGATTTTTTGGGACACCATAATGATGGATTCGCACCCGAGAGGGATTTCAATGTTAAGAAACATATATGCTTTTAGGAGAAATCATGAAGAAGCAGGGGTTCTTTTACACTCTAAGAAGATGGATTCTTTTTTTGCCGATATATGGATTTTTGAGCATGATATATGTATAAATGACTTAATACTACAACCAGAGGAAGTTGGAGATGCTATGTGGGCATCACTAAAGATAATTGATGAAATGTTAGAAAATGGAACTATGATGGCAAAAGCTTCAAGTTACCATATAATAAAAAATAGCCATCTATTAAATTTTGGATTTTAATCTCCATGCAGTGCTATAGCAATCTCAATCTACTTAAGCTTCACATATGTTTATAGATAGTAATACATTGGATTTGAACCCGAGAGGGTGGTTCATTTCACATCATCGTTGTTTTATATATCCGTTCACATAACACCCATTAGTCAAAAATCCTGAACAGCGAAGGGAGTATGCTGAGGGTGGTTACTTGATGTAGCGTTCTTTATGTCGTGTATTCGGCCAGTAGATTTCCCCTTGGAATTAGATTGACTTAAAACGATGAGTAAAAGGATTTCACAGATAATAGCAAATTAACCCTTGCAATTATGATTAAAAAACGGTAAACTGTAAAAGCTAATTTAATACATGTGCCTATAGCTCAGCCTGGATAGAGTAACTGACTACGAATCAGGAGGTCGCAGGTTCAAATCCTGCTAGGCACGCCATAATAAAAGCTACTTCTTAACGAAGCAGCTTTTTTTAATGAAGTTTGCTTTGAGCAAGAGAACTTTTCTAGCAAGTAAAACCTGCTTTGAGCTATACTGCCTTATTCAGAAAGTGTTAGGGATTATTGTTTTAATAATCGTTGATCAGTAGTTGAACAATGGTGGAACGATCGTTAAATGGTTGTTTTGTTATCCAGCTAATTACTAACAAGTGATGCATAGAACAACCACATTCTAGATAAACAAGTGGCGAAATGCAATATTTTCATCCACTTGAATATGTACCGATGAGCGGGGTCTCTTGCAAAATAGTGTAAGCGCTATCTATAGTGCGTTATCCATTTCATCGAGCAGCTCTTTTCTATCATTCAGACCGAACTTATTTGCCAACATAAAGCTTATAGTGCTAATCAATGCTGTAGATAAAACTAATACAATTGAGAATGATTCAAAATCAAATTGACTCATCGTAACCATTCCTGCAATCAGTAAAGAAAACTCGCCTCGTGGTATGGTAATCAGGCCGATGAACAATCCTTTATCGAGACAACACGTTTGAGTTTTCGCAATTAAAAAGGCAGAAAGCACTTTACTAAGGGTGACGCCAATAATTATAGCGGTGAGAATTGCTGGAGCTACAGATAAATTGGATATATTAAAATTCATGCCAAAATAGAAGAAAAACATGCCACCAAAAATATCCCTAAAGGTTATAATCGTTTCTTCGATTTTATGTGTTAATGTGGTTTCACTTAGAGCCATGCCGACAAAAAAGGCGCCTAGCGCTTCAGACACTCCAAAAGATAGGCCTAGAGCGGTTACACCTAAAACAATAGCCATAAATGAGAGAAGATGGATTTCCTTAGAAGTTGTGTTCAGTAGTTTTGACAAAACAGGGCTCAGTTTTTTGCCTAATAGGATTAGCATCGCACAGAAAGCGACAGCGATTAGAATATCGAGAGTCACCATACTGCTGCTTATCTCACTGGTCATATCGGCAAAAGCCGATACAAATACCAGAAAGATGACCATCGCTAAGTCCTCAAAGACCATGATGCCCATGACAAGCTGACCCTCTGGGTCTTTAATCGCATTCAGTTGAATGAGTGTTTTGGTAATGATTCCAGAGCTACTCATATAGATAATCCCAGCCATGACAAACGAATAGAACACGTTGAACCCAAGTAATTTTCCAACGAGAAGACCAATCCCAAAATTAATGATAAAATCGATTAAGCCTGCAGATATTAAGGATTTGGCACGCTCTATTAAGGTATTGATCGAGAATTCAAAACCCAAATAAAGCAAGAGGAATATGACACCGATTTCACCGAAGAGCCCAATAACCTCAGTATTCGTTACAATATTTAAGAGAGGGGGCCCCATAATGATCCCTGCGATTATATAAAAAGGTGGGAAGAAGCTATCTAAAGACTTCGATATTCTGGCAAATATTGCAATTGTAAAGAATGCTATAGCTACTTGGCTAATGTTTGGCATATTTTTGTCTCCTTCATCTTTTTTAACTAAGCATCTAGGTTCACCGTTCGATTTAGATTTGGTAACTCAATAATCACCACAGAAGGTTTTTATTTGCGCATTTACTCAGTTAGCCGAACCATATTTGACTATAGGATGCCGATTACTTTCATAATATAAGTATAAAGCAAAAACAATCGATTTGACACAAAATTGCATTATTATTCCTAAATTGCAGTAAAAGCCATTAAGATGCGTTTAAACACTGATCCAAAGGCGTTTAATGATATTATTATTGCTCATTTCCCATTTCATACTTGTTTTTGTTATAATAATAAGGTAAGGGCAAACAACATCCTAGAAATAAACAGCAAATGCTTAAAGATAAATTTACAAAATGACACTAAAATTCGGTTTAAGGAAGGATCCTCACTATGGATGCTCATATCTACAA
>CAZVAO010000034.1:8349-20322 GCA_964625175.1 uncultured Clostridiaceae bacterium | reverse complement strand
ACACTTTCTGATTACGCCTGTGCATTTCAAAACAGGCTTTACTTGCTAAAAAAAGCACATCTCAAACGAAACTTTGACCCACTAAATAAGCCATTTCAAACGAAACTTATCTTGCTAGAAAATCTGACGCCGTGTCATCACCTATCTCTGTCCCCAGTGTTTCGTTTTCGTAACAACCAGAACCGTCCCTGGTGTTTCACCTTATGTCGCTTCCCTTGAGTAGCGACGATTCGCTTAGCGCATCACCCTTAACCAACTAACTAATAACAAGAAGCCTCGCGTCTTAGCGTGAAGCCTCTAAAATCTAGTCTATTAGAGTTTGAGAATTGATGCAATTTCAAGGCTCCAGCAAAATCTAAAAGGCGCCACCATATAGTGTGACGCCTTTTCTGCAACAAACCTATAGAATTTCAAGAATATGGTGAGATCGAAAAAATAAAACTAAAGGGTTTTAATCATTTCGGTAAGCGCGGTAACAACCAAACGCAAATCCATACTTGAGAATTTAGCAGGACGATCTTTGATCGCTACTTGCTCAGGAATATAGGGGATGTGGACGAAGCCGGTCGGAATCTCCATGTTCCTTGATGCATAATAATGGCGTGCAGCATAGAAAATATAGTTGCAAAGATACAATCCTGCAGAATTAGAAATATAGCACGGAACGCCTGCTGCACAAACGGCTTCATTCATCTTGACGATGGGTAAAGTGCTTAGATAGGCATCTGGACCATCTGAATTAATAACGGCTTCTTTGCGTTCATCACCATTATTGTCTTTGCCATTAGCACGATTAACAGCAACGCGTTCAATTCCGATGGCATTGCGACCGCCCGCTTGACCCACACATAGTACGACATCTGGTTGATGCTTGTTGATCGCGGCCTCAAAAGCGCTATCGATATCGTTCCAAACAACCGGCATTTCTTCTGCAACGACTACTGCACGACCGATTGTTTTGCCATTCAACAACTTGACCGCTTCCCATGATGGATTTAGTTTTTCGCCACCAAACGGTTCATACCCTGTTAATAATACTTTCATAATCATTCTCCTTCTTTATGATGCAATCAGTTTCTCAACAATATAATACAATAAATTAGCGGCTTCTTCTATATCCTCTGGGCTTGAATATTCTTCTGGGCAATGGCTAACACCGTCTTTGCTACGTACAAAGAGCATCAGGACATCCGTCAGAAAAGTCATGGTAGCCGCATCGTGGGATGCCCCACTAATCATGGTCATCGCGTCAATCTTGTTGGCAAACGCGGTTGCTTCAGCCAATCGCACTAAATCGGGGTGTAGTAATACGGGAGCAACCGAAGAAATCTCTGTAATATCCACTTCCAGCCCACGTTCTTCAGCAATCTCGACAAGCTTCTGCTTAATCTCCATTACCGCCCATTCACGGTCTGTCTCATTAATATCGCGCACATCGAAACTCATACGTACCTTACCTGGAATCACATTATTTGCGCCTGGACTGACAATCATCTGGCCCACAGTAGCCACTGTCGTTTCTCCAGCACGTCCGGCAATTTCCTCAGCTGCCAAAGCCGCTTCACAAGCACCCAGCAATGCATCATAACGCATATTCATGGGTGTGGCACCAGCATGGTCTGCGCGCCCTAAAAACTCTGCCAGGAAGTGCACAGGACCTGCAATTCCCGTTACAATACCTACACCTAAATCATTTTCCTCTAGCACATGTGCTTGCTCGATATGCAGTTCAATATAAGCTTTGAATTCACTGGGATCCCGTAAAGCGTTGTGAATTTCCTCTGGTGGAAATCCATAATCTTCAAGGGCTTGTGCGGTGCTGATTCCCTCGCTATCCGTGCGGAGCAGTGCGTCTTCCTCAAGCTTGCCAGCCATGACCTTACTTCCGAAAAGACCGCCGCCGAAACGCGCGCCTTCTTCATCACTAAATACAATGACTTCGATAGGTGATACAAATTCCCGTCCATTTTCTTGCAACTTCGCAACGACAGCCAATGCGGTGGTCACTCCCAGCGGACCATCGTAGATCCCCCCATTTGGTACAGAGTCAATATGGGAGCCAAGCACAACAGCGGGTTTCCCAGCGGGACCAAAACGCCCGATAATATTGCCGGCTGCGTCCACGCGAACATCCATCTCACAGAATTCCATCCAGCCTATTACTAATTCGCGGGCTTTTAAGTCATCAGGTGTAAAAGAAAAACGGGTAATTCCCCCTTCTGCGGTGCGCCCATGC
Organism: uncultured Clostridiaceae bacterium; assembly: GCA_964625175.1. Taxonomy (GTDB): domain Bacteria; phylum Bacillota; class UBA994; order PWPR01; family PWPR01; genus CAZVAO01. Next base: position 18,086 of record CAZVAO010000034.1, on the reverse strand, counting down.
TGGGCTAGTTCTTGAAGCATTTCGCCAATTGGTTCAAATGATACAGCTTTAGTCATAGCAATTCTCTCCTATCTTATTAATAGTTCAGGTACAAATGGACAATATAACGTGGTTAGGCCGTTAAACACGACGCTGACGTTTGGTACTAAGCGCCATTGGAAAGTAGGCAATATGGAACATAATGATTGCCAAAACAACCAGCCAAATGATGTAATAGGGCCATGGCCCTAAATAGTCTATGAGAGAAGGGGTCAGTGGAACATGCGCTATAAAAAAATAGTTTCCACCCGTTAGCACATTGATTCCTGCTATTGGAACCAACAGTACTGCCAAAACAAAGAGCGATGCCCATAAGGCCCGATAATTAGGACGATATCCATAGACAAAGGTCATGTATAACACTGCTAGAATAATGAGACCGTGCGATACAAAAAACTGATAATAGCGGAAATGCGGAAAACCATAAGCGCCGATATCAGGTGTGAGCAACGCTTGGCTAGCCCCTGCAATCGCCCAAAAATAGATAATGTCGTAGATTCTTTTACTCTCTGTTATCAACATCAATGCACCAAAGATGACTCCTAGTCCACAAAGGTGAAGCGGTAAGCTTGTCGCTACTGACCATGTGCCACTCCAGAGTCGAAACAGATTGAGAGAAATCTCTTGGATTAACAAAGCATAGGCAATCATGTAGCCCAGACGACGTTGCCAATTGGTGTTGCGAATGCGATTACGCACAAGATAAAGTAGCAGGTATATTCCGAGCAATGCGCTTAGCGCCATAAGGTGCTCAAGCGAAAAAAGTTTAAATGGTTCCGTTGGACCAAAGGTCAACCACATCGTTCTAAACCTTTCTAGCGACGCTTGCTTGACCGAGCTAATCGCTTTTCATGTTTCGATTTTGTTTTTTTCGGCGCTTTTTTGGGAGATTTGAGCCCGTATTTTTGTGCTTCAAGGATATAATAACCATCGATTTCTTTGATGCGGACGCCACCAAATACGCTTGTCAGCTTATTCTTATACCACAGCAACCGCTTAACCACCATCACCATCCGACCACCAATCGCTAGTTGGCGAAAGCCCTGCTCAATAAAATGCTTGGGCACAGCAAAATCGGCATGATAGGGTGGATTCGATAGAATTAAAGTAAAGTCTGAGTCTGCAATATTACTCAATCCGTCGGACTCTAAAGCGTGCACCTCAACCTGATTGCGTTGGGCATTCAAACGTGTGTATTCAACAGCAAGGGGATCAATATCACAAGCTGTAAGCGCCAAACCATATTTAGCTGACAAATATACGCTGACAAAGCCGTACCCGCAACCTAGGTCAAGTACCTTATCGCTACTCTGCACCGTGATGGTGGATAACATCGCTATTGTTCCACTATCAATAGCCTGGGGAGAGAAGAGCGCATCATGGGTTTCAAAAACCAACTCTTTTCCTTCAGCTATTTCATAATGAATTAAATGATCGCTCATCATATGAAAATTCTCGCGAGTTGTAGGAAAAGTCCACTAAAAGCAGATCCCTGAGCAATCGCTTGTATTTCTGGGCTATAGGCCATCGCTACAGGTAACACAAAGGCAACGACTACAGCACCGAGCGTCACACCGATTACAGTCCCAATCCCCAGTCCCAAGACACGATCCGTAAAGGTCAGCACTTTAGATGTATGCACAATCCCTTTGATCAATAAGCCAATAAGACTAACCGCTAGTTTTATGCCAAAGAATACGACTAAGTAGCCAAGGGCAATACACACGATGGTTATTAGAATTTCAGTGGCTCCTCCTGCCGCAGCTGTTCCACTACTAAAAAGTGATTTAAATATCGGGTTATTGGCAATCTGCTCGCCAATATCGGAATCCGTGAGAAACTCCCCTACCGATGCTGGGTCAATACCATTAATACCGATATTCGCTAGATTTTCATTGATGATGCGCTCCAAGGAAGCAATCATAGAGGTATTTCGAAAATACTCGCCAATGGTTGGCCCCCACATTCTGGCCCCAATAAAAGCCGCTACGTAACCCCCCAAGCCGATGACAGTTCCCATAAAACCGCGCCAAATACCCCATAGAGCAAACACAGCTACAACGCCCAAGAGAACTAAATCTAAGGTATTCATTTTTATCACTCCCTAATTCACGAATTTTGTCACTATTTTAAGAACGAATGATTGCTCACCACCACAGCTATCGACCCACTAGCAGTTGCTTTCATTATGACTTTTCACCCTTTATTATACCTTATTTGAATAAAAGCGACTACAATTGAATCATTTCTTGTGACTGCTATTGAATATATTGCCTATCTACTTTATGATAAGCAACAGAATAGCGTTAAGGGTGGAGCAATTATGGATTTGATCTCAATCATATTATTAGCCATTGGACTCTCTATGGATGCCATGGCTGTTTCTATTTCGTGTGGCTTAGTACAACCTAAAGATTTACTGGGGAAAGCCCTACGGGCTGGCATCACTTTTGGTGTATTCCAGGCGGGAATGACGATCATAGGCTGGGCATTAGGTTCTAGCTTTAGTAATTACATTGCAGCGTTTGATCATTACATTGCCTTGATCCTGCTTAGCTTTATTGGGTTTAATATGATTCGGGATGGTCTTAAGCCCAATTGTGAATCCACCTCGCTTGATAGTTGGAGACTTCTTTTTACCTTAGCCATTGCGACCAGCATCGATGCCTTAGTGGCTGGAGTCAGCCTTTCCACCCTCAATATCGCTATCGGTACCCCTGCCCTCCTAATTGGGCTCTGCACCTTTTCACTATCTTTTATTGGGGTCTACACAGGGTCCAAACTTTGCCGGATTCCCGGTCTTACCAACAGAGTTGATATCTTCGGGGGAATCATCCTAATCGGGTTGGGAATGAAGATTTTTATCGAGCATCTATTCCTCTAATTTATTTCATATTTCAGGGAACTAATGTATACTATAAATATTATGGGAAGCTGGAGGTCTTTTATGTTTACCAACATTATTTCTTTACTTATTGGTTACGCCTTTGGTTGTTTGCAAAGTTCTTACCTATTGGGAAAAGCCTTCAGGGGCATTGATATAAGGGAGCATGGTGCCCGCAATGCTGGCGCTTCCAATGCGACATTTATAATGGGCTGGAAGTTGGGGCTTTTAACGGCTCTCGGTGATGTGTTGAAAGCTTTTTTAGCTGTTTTTCTGGTACGCTATTTGTGGCCCGATGCTATAGTGACTCAATTCATAGCTGGTGTTGGTGCTTTTCTGGGACACTGCTACCCGTTTTATATGCAATTTCGCGGGGGCAAAGGAACCGCCTGTATGATTGGCATCACATTGGCCTTAGACTGGCGCATCGGATTGATCTATACACTCACGCTGATTGCCACCGCTCTAATCTCCAACTATATTGCCATAGGAACCGTCTGTTCCTACCTCTCTTTGTTCGGTAGTTTGATATTCTTTGATTATCCAGGTGCGGTTATTGTTTTAGCCGCGATCCTTTTTGCAATCAGCTTTCAAAAACACTTTGTGAACTACGTGCGCATTGCCAATGGAAAAGAAGTTTTATTGCGCAGTTTTCTAGCTGAAAAGAATCCCCTCAAACGCTAACTTTTGATGACATCATACCCCAATAATAGAACAGAGAAAACGGCAACGCCGTTCTCTCTGTTTTTTTATGTCACTCTAGTTCTAAAGTTAGAATAAGCGGCCTAAATCCATCTTACAGGCAATATAGGCTAATGCGCTCCATGATTTGCCTTCTTCAAGAATCTCAAAGCAAAGCTTTCGGCTCTGCTCTTTTTCACCATTGAAATAGTAATATAACGCCAAACCGAAACCAATAGAGATGTAGCTAACATCTGATAAATCCCCAGACTCCCTGAGTGCCAATATTTCATCGGTGCTGACCTCTCCCTTATGGAGTAGCAATAAGTTCGGATACACTTGCACGCCTTCCATACCGGTTTTGACATAGGGTTTTAGCAATTCTTGTGTTGCCGGATCGTCTTTAAGCCCTAGGTGGCACTTACAAATATAGAGCCAGTTTGTAATCGCACAAATGTATACTTGATCTTTACCAATAAAGTGGAGCGATTGTTGGTAGTAGTAGATGGCTTGGGTGTAGTCCCCTAAATAGTAATTAATCATACCAAGGTAATACCACGACTTCCAATAATATGGGTTAATTTGGCAGGCTAATGATAAATCAGCGGCCGCCTGATGGAACTTGGAAGTCGACAAATAGCGATGCCCACGATGGCGGTAAACCAGATAGTTAAACGGTTCCTGTGCAATGAGTTTAGAAAATTCTTCAATCGCTTCCTGATAGGTTTCTATATTCTGCTTATCTTGTGCGATTGTATCTTCAATTTTCTGCAAACGATATTCAAAATTAATCTCAGTGTATTTCATGCCCCTTATCTCCTTATTTTTTGTCTTTTATTTGTAAATCAAATGCGATTTTTGCTACCGATAGTCGTTCTCAAAACAAACGTCGTTGATGCTTTTTTTGCTCGCCTGCTGCGGCAGTTCGGCTGAGTACCCCATCACTAAACTTTCGCACACTAGCCCTTTTTTTAATCAATTCAATCACATAGTTCATGCCTTAACCTATATTTCGATAATAGCCAAAGCGTCTTTAATCTCCGTCTCAGCATCATCGGTATTCCAGCTTTTTTTCGTTCCTAGACATCTACATAGATAGTTAATGCCGTTCTCAGTGAGATTCTTACGTAAATGGACATGCGCCATGATAACATGCTCAACATTGTCATTGAATAACGCTTGATACTTCGAGCTTCCGATGTATCCATTAATGAAATCGTGGTATTCTGTCTCCTTAGTCAGTAGAAAATCCTCGTGAGTCACTACATGGGTAACGAAAATGATCTTTTTGTCAGGATAAGCGGCTATTTGCTTAGCAAGTCGAGCAATCGTGTCCTCTGTTTTCTCAATATGGCTCATATTGAAGTTGACGTAGTAATTGTCCTTCCACTCCCGCTCAAAGTGATGTCCCGCATCGTAGTATGCGTCGGTATATTTCCCAAAACCATAGGTATAATCGTACCAACCGATATCGCCAATCATGACAACGTCATCCGTCAAAGCAATAGGGTGATCAATCAGACAACCCGGATGCTCTTTTAGCTGTGCGATTATTTCAGCCGTATTGTTGATCTGGGGGAAATCAATATTCCAAATGTCATGGTTTCCCGCGACAAAAACCACTCGGCAGCCGGCATCTTCGATATGCTGAATGACCGCTAGCCCCCTCTGATAATTATCGGCTAGATCACCTGCAATAAGTAAAACATCAATATCGCTTTCTTTGATGACCTTTAGTAATGCTCTTTCAATGGGATCTGTTTCGCTTTGGTTTGTATCAACATGCAAATCTGATATTATTCCTAATTTCAATCTTTTATCTCCTTAAGTGCTGCATTTATTCGTACATATTCCCCATTCAAGATGAGTTTCCTGCTCACCATGCCATTATCTGCTTAGAATGGCCTCCATGCGTGGATTATGGACAATATCTTCAATATCTGTGATCCCCAACTGTTTTAATATTTTCATGATATTAAGATTATCATAGGGTGTTAAAATCAATGAATCTTCAGCGAATTGATTAACCAGCCTCGTCGCATCCGCCCTATCAATATTGGTTCTGGGACCACCAACGCAGCCCCCTGCACAACCCATACCCTCTAAAAAGTTAAATTCGACAGGTAACCCTTGGGCTAACCGATCTAAAACAGCTTTGCATTCCTTTACACCTGCAACTTTACGTGACTTGAGCTTCAACAAGCGATGCGGAGCGATTCTATTAACAACCGTTTTTACCGCGAAACTTACCCCACCGCTACGCCCATACACACGGCCGCCAAACGATGCCTGGTCTTTCTCATCGCTGGGTTGTTCGGCAGGATTAATCGCCAACGTTTTGAAAATCTCCGCCAACTCTCTAAATGTAATCACAAAATCAATAGCCCCTCTGAGTGGTGCTTCTTTTGCTTCTCCTTTTTTGGCAACGCAGGGGCCAATAAACACGACCCTAGCTCCAGGGTAGAGGGCTTTTAAAAACCGACCAGATGCGATCATTGGTGAAATGGAGGGAGACATGCTTTCAAAAATCTTTGGATAGTTTCTTTTTGTTAGATTGAACCAAACAGGGCAACAGCATGATGTTAAGAAAACATCTTCCTCGTTTTTGACAAGTGCATTAAATTCAAAGGCTTCCTTGATGGTCAGTATATCCGCAAACATCGCTACTTCGAGCATATCGACAAAGCCAAGCTTCCTTAGTGCCATGCGCAATTGTCCCATTTCCACATCGCCAAATTGACCAACAATTGCTGGAGCAACGGCTGCATAAACTTTTTCTTTTGGGTCTTTTAGCAAATCGATAAGGGGTATAAATTCGATTTTATCGGCTAAAGCACCAAAGTCACAGGCTTCTATACACTGGCCACAGGTTAAACAACGCTTATTGTCAATTACTATACCCTGGCCTCTTTTATAAGTGCTTGCTTCGTATTTACATATATCGTTACAAGCACAATCCTCATCACCGCAATACTGGCAAGCTCCCGATATATTGGAGATGACTGTATCCGACTGTTGGCGCGATTCTAATAGTGCCTTAATATCGACGTTATAGCCCTCTTCGCTCTGAGGATCTAACCCCATGGCTACGCGTATATGCTCCCTTATAAACTGCATATCTTCATCATCAAAATGAAACCGCTCTTTTATCTCTAGTGCTAAAATATCCAAATCACCTAGGTTGGTTAATTCTTCATTCCAATATCTTTTAACAAGCTCTGAAAAAATCGCCATTCTTTTTTCTTTAAAATGATTGAATTGTTCTTTCATTTCAACTTCCCACCTTTTTAAATGTCTATCACCAAACGATGCTATATTGTTCTACGAATAAATCCTGTTAGTGTTTAGTTCTAGTTAGTGTTCATAAATCCTTCAATAGGATTAATCAAGCTTAACTAGAGTTTTTCATGCCTCCTCTCAATCGATTCTGCGCAAAGTACTTACCAAGGTTCATTGTAATCGTTGTGACCAATCCCCATTGCTTGATGTGCCACTACTGATGAATGATCAAATGGGGATTAGAATGACTGAGGCATTGAGGAAAGAGTACTGTTGTAATGGGAGATTACCCAGCAACGAGGGGCCGCGTGTACAGCCTCGACTATTCGGATTTCAAGCACAAGGGTCGGGGTTAGCGATTGATTTCTATCGAATACTTTACTAATGTTGCTTGTGGATTTTTTAATCTATACTGTGAAATGATTACGATATGGACCTAGGCTTACGTTTCGCATATGACAACCATTCGTTTTTTTCACCATCTAAATCTCCTTTCTTACTGAAGTTTGGATAGCTACAGCATAGATCACAGAGATTTGTTACTGAATGTTTATCTCTGCACCCGTAAAACAAGTCATTTATTATCGCACAATTTAATGAACGGGGCTGATTGAAACCACAATGGAAAAACCGCCGGTTAACACCCCGACGGTTAAATTCTTTATGAAGGAATTCTATTCCATATCTTATCTCTACTTATAGTTTACACCCGTAAGCTTAAAGGAATCTTAAATCTCACATTGAGGGTAAAACGAATCCCGTGATGAAGTGGGGGAATCTCTGTCTTCTATCGGCAATATGAAGCACTCCGTTGAGTAAGAGAATGAGATTTATTGATTTGATTCATCCCGCTTTTGGGAAACGCGAATAAATCTCTTATCCAATTCAGAATTAGCAGAGCCTGCTTTTTGCCGAAAACTGTATGTCTCAAACAGATTATCCTTACAATCGTCATTAAGTATGCATTCTTACATACATTTTGTTTTCGGTCGGAAAACCGAATCGAAAGTATGCGCTGTTACCATAAGTGCTTGGTTTTAACCTCTAAAAAATAACCACCCGGTTTACGGATGGTTATGATTTGTTATGTAGTATTTATTTTTCACCAACTGCAAATGTCATTTCCGCAGTTGCTACAATTTTTCCATTCACTTTTGCGACGCCTACACCATTACCCACTGGGCCCTTCATCGCGGTGAGTTCTGTAGAAAGCTCAAGCACATCGCCAGGCACAACTTTACGTTTAAAGCGTGCCTTTTTGATCCCGCCGAAATAGGCGATGCGTCCTTTAAACTCCGGCAGACTCAACAGTGCAACCGCACCTACCTGGGCCAGTGCTTCAACAATTAAAACGCCTGGCATAACTGGCTCTTGAGGAAAATGCCCTTGGAAATAATACTCATCTTCATTGACATATTTGAGACCCACCGCCTTTTTACCTGGCTCCAATTCGCTGACTTCATCAATTAAGAGAAAAGGATAGCGATGCGGAATAATCGCTTCAATCTGCTCTTTATTCAGCACCATTACTCAACCCACCGTTTAAAGATTAAAGAGACATTATGTCCCCCAAACCCTAAAGAATTGTTAAGAGCATAATCGATCTTACATGCACGGCTTTGGTTTGGAATATAATCTAGGTCACATTCAGGGTCCGCCACCTGTAAATTAATTGTTGGAGGAAGAACCCCTTCTTTTAAGGCCATAATGCAGGCAATCGACTCGATGGCACCAGCGGCTCCTAAAAGATGACCAGTCATTGACTTTGTCGAGCTGATTGGGATATTCTGGGCATGTTCACCAAAGGCTTGCTTAATCGCCAGTGTCTCCAGTTTGTCGTTCAAAGGTGTACTCGTACCATGGGCATTAATATAGCCAACAGCTTGAGGCCCAATCCCTGCGGATTTAAGAGCAAGCTTCATCGCCATAGTAGCACCTTCCGCCTCAGGTGAGGGCGCGGTGATGTGATAGGCATCGGCAGTAGATCCATAACCGACGATTTCACCATAAATTTTAGCGCCGCGCTTTTGGGCATTTTCCAAAGATTCTAAGATGAGTGCTCCAGCACCTTCTCCAAATACAAATCCGCTGCGCTCTAGATCAAACGGAATAGAGGCTCTGTTCGGATCATCACCCATATAAATCGCTTTCATGGAAGCAAAGCCCGCCATGGCAATGGGGATAACCGTTCCCTCGGTACCACCGGCCAGAATCACATCAGCGGCACCCGCTCTAATCTTATCAAAAGCTTCACCAATTGCCGTATTGCCTGTTGCACAGGCGGTTTGGACGGAGTAATTGACGCCTTTGAGGTTTAGTTTCAAAGCGATGTAGCCAGCCGCCATATTGATGATGCTCATCGGGATAAAGAATGGCGATATGCGTTGCGGACCCGAATTTTCCATCTTCAGCACTTCTCTGTGAATGGTTTGAAGCCCACCGATTCCACTACCAAAGATGACTCCGGCACGATATTCGTCAGGACGGTTCTCTTCAAGATTGGAGTCAACCCAGGCCTGCATAGCAGCGGCAATCCCTAACTGGCAAAACCGATCGAGACGCCGACCTTCTTTTTTATTTACATATTCGGAAACATCAAAGTCCTTGACTTCTGCAGCGATTTTAGCTGGGAAATCCTCAGTGTCAAAACTACTAATATAATCAATACCAGATTTACCTGATTTCAGTGACGACCAAAACTCAGTCAGCGTGTTGCCAACAGGCGTCACTGCACCCATACCGGTTATAACCACTCTTTTATTCATTTTATACCCCCTACATGACCATGCCGCCGTCAACGACTAGCACTTGTCCCGTTATATATGAAGATTGCTCGCTCGCTAGAAAGTCTGCC
>CAZVAO010000034.1:0-8249 GCA_964625175.1 uncultured Clostridiaceae bacterium | reverse complement strand
GAGCCAGAACGCTGCTTCATCATGATTCGACTAATATGGCGGATGCAGTTAAATGCGCCTTTAAGATTGACATTGATTACACTATCAAATTCTGACTCACTCATCCGCATTAGCAGATTGTCTCGTGTGATCCCAGCGTTATTTACTAAGACATCAATCTTACCAAAATGTTTTTTTGTATCGTCAATCATTTCTTTCGCCTTGTTAAAATCGCTGACATCACAATTGAATGTGATTATTTCAGATCCATGCTCAGTAACCGCCGCAATTGTTTCAGCAATCTCTGCTTCCTCACCAAAATAATTGAGCGCAAGATCCATACCCAGCTTAGAGAAGTGAATGGCAATAGCTTGACCGATACCTCGACTGGCACCCGTTATGATTGCCACTTTTTTTTCTGTCATCATTATGCCTCCAATTGCTCGATGGTTTGCTCTAAGGATGTTACGTCGGTAATTGTATATATTTTCTTTTTCCGATCGATGCGTTTCATGAATCCCGCTAAAGATTTACCCGGACCAATCGCGACGAAGGTATCATATCCCTCGTTTATCAGTTTATGTATCGTTTCTTCCCACTGGACCGAATGGCATACCTGCTGAGCTAAGAGATCGGCGATTTGATTGGAAGACGTAATATAGTCACCCGTTACACTTGAAACGACTGGGAAGATTGCCTCATTGAATGAAATATTTGCGAGTGCGGTAGCTAATTGCTCAGCTGCAGGTGCAAGTAAGGATGTATGGAATGGGGCACTTACTTCTAAGACTACGGCCTTGCGCGCGCCCATCTCCAAAGCGATATTACAGGCTTTCTCTACGGCCTCGACTTCGCCTCCGATGACGATTTGCCCAGGACAATTATAATTGGCAGGTTCGACAACCCCAAATTCTCCAGCTTGTTGGCAGACCTCATCGACCTGCTCAACGCTCAAGCCAATAATCGCAGCCATTGTGCCGACCCCTTCTGGAACGGCCTCTTGCATATAGCGTCCGCGTTGTTGAACAAGTCGAACGGCCTGCTCAAAATCCAACATACCAGAAGCCACAAGGGAACTGTATTCCCCTAGACTTAATCCTGCAGTCGCGCCCACTTGAATCCCCGCGTGCATAAATGCCTGCCAAATAGCCACGCCAACAGTCAAAATAGCGGGCTGGGTAATTTCCGTGCGTTTAAGTTCTTCTTCGGGTCCATTAAAACAAATTGAAGCCAGATCATAGCCGAGGCTTTGGTTCGCAGCCTCGAATACGGCACGGCTTACTATGTACTCATTATAAAAATCTTGCCCCATACCGACGTATTGAGCACCCTGTCCGGGAAATAAAAGTGCTATTTTTGCCATTGGTTGGCCTCCGTGAGTCTATTTATTACAGCGCTGATACCAAACATAATCTCATTAAAAATTTCTTGGCAGCTTTGTTCCTCATTTACTAATGCTGCTATTTGTCCCGCCATAGGAGAGCCATTTTCCATATCCCCTTCTAAAGCGGCTAGGCGTAGCTTACCACTACCTAATTGGTCAAGAACCTCAGGGGTAGCCCCCATTTTCTCTAATTTAGCATATTCGCGCGCAAATTTGTTTTTAAGAGTGCGAACCGGATGACCGGTACTCAACCCTGTAACAACGGTATCTCGGTCGCGCGCTTTGAGAATTTTATCTTTATAGTTCTGATGCACGTTACATTCATGTGCCACTAGGAAACGGGTGCCGATTTGCACACCATCAGCCCCCAAAGCCATGGCGGCAACAACACCGCGGCTGTCCGCAATGCCCCCCGCAGCAATGACCGGGATATCCAATGCGTCCACGATTTGGGGAACGAGTGCCATGGTTGTCAGACTTCCAACATGGCCCCCAGCCTCAACACCCTCGCAAATAACCGCATCAACGCCCCTGCTCTCAAGCCGCTTTGCTAAAGCCACAGCGGGGACAACTGGAATAATCTTGATGCCACAATCCTGCCACATCTGAAGGTATTTCCCAGGATTACCTGCTCCTGTGATCACGACCTCGACCTTTTCTTCACAAACGACTTTGGCAACTTCGTCTGCATAAGGACTTAATAACATTATATTTACACCCAGCGGCTTTTTAGTAAGACGCTGGGCTTTCTGAATTTCTTTACGCAACCACTCTGGCTCTGCATTACCAGCTGCGATGACACCAAGGCCACCCGCATTCGATCCTGCAGCAGCTAATTCAGCATCTGTTATCCAGGCCATAGCGCCTAATAAGATTGGATACTCAATATTTAGTAAGTTACATAATCTATTAGTTGACATAATCAAGCCTCGCAGAAACTAATGATTACTTCTTATCAATGAAATCAACGATATTTTGTACTGTTTTGATCTCTTGGATTTGAGCTTCTGGAATCGATACGGAAAACTCTTCTTCAATCGCCATAACGATTTCAACGATATCTAAAGAATCCGCTTCGAGGTCCTCTTGGATATTGCTTTCCAAAGTTACGTCCTCGCCGTCAACACCTAAACTATCCACCAAAATTTCTTTAACCTTATCAAATGTCATGATTGTATCTCCTTTATTTTTAATACTGCATTAAGTCATTTTGCACGTTATAGTTCAACTAACACCGCCCCCCAAGTTAGGCCTCCACCGAAACCTACCATGATAATTTTATCGCCTTTCTTGACAAGACCCTGTACCAGCATCTCGTGAAGGGCTAAGGGAATACTTGCTGCAGAGGTGTTTCCTTTATCTCTAAGATTTAAGTAAAATTTCTTTTTATCAACCTTCATTTTGCGTGCGACTAAATCAATAATACGACCATTGGCTTGATGCGGAATCACATACTTAATATCGTCCATTGTATAGTCGGTCTGCTTTAATACCTCTTTGATACTATCGCGCATGGCCTTTACTGCAAACTTGAAAACATCTTGGCCCTTCATTGTCATGAAACTCGTGCCCTTCCCTTCCACAACAAATGGATTGCGGACATTAACGGCGGGAATATTGAGAACACCCTCGGTATCCCCTGCAGAACCACAGTAAGAGGCCATAATCCCATTGAGATCAGAGGCCTGTAAGACAACAGCTCCAGCTCCGTCCCCGAATATGACACAGGTGCTGCGATCTGTCCAATCAATAATCTTGGAAAGCACTTCTGCTCCAATGACAAGGGCGTTCTTAACTTGGCCCTTTTCAATAAAACTTGAGGCGATATTTAACCCATAGATAAATCCAGAGCACCCAGCTGTGACATCAAATGCAAATGCTTTATTTGCTCCCAAGGCAGCCTGCACCAAACAAGCGGTTGCGGGGGTAAAACTATCTGGAGTAATGGTTGCAACAATAATCAATTCAATATCTGATGCTTTAATCCCACTCTCCTTAACCGCCTGTTTTGCTGCCTCATAGGCGAGATGGGAGGTGTTCTGCCCAGTAGAAACGTGACGTGTCTTGATGCCTGTACGCGATGTAATCCACTCATCACTGGTATCGACAATTGTTGATAAAAAATCATTCTGCACCATATTGACGGGGACATATCCGCCCCAGCCTGTTATTGCTGCTCTAATCATTGCTGTTCACCCTCTACTAATAAAGTTTCTTCTTCAGTTAAATCAAAACCTGTGACCCTGCTGTACTCGTTATCAAAAAACGTTTTCAAATGCTTTAAACTATTCATCAAAACAATGTTTTCATGTAATTTCAACTCATCTGTCATCTGAGCTACCATCCGATCATGGAAGGTGGTGTGGATCTTATTCACTTCATGGCCCCGATCCGTCAGCTCTACAAATACTTGCCGTCGGTCTTCGCTTCCACGATAGCGTTCCACATAGCCCTTCTTCACCAGACGATTTACCGAGATCGTCAAGGTACCCAGTGTGATTCGCAGAAAATTGGAAACTCTTGACATGGTACACGGCTCAAATAGAGCAATCGCTTCTATAGTGTGTACTTCTGTCATAGAAAGATTTGTGAGACCTTTCTCTGTAAGCGACCGCTCTTCTATTGCCAGAATTTGATTAAACAATCTAACTAGATAGGTATTGATGAGACTAGCAGCATAATTATCATTACTCACAACTACCCCTCTTTTCTTTGGGACTGAACTTATTTTATGGTTTGAACTACGAATTGTTTGGTATTCAAAATATTTGAACAAAAAAATATTACTGCGCCTAGTCTAATCCACTTCGTGCTGGTTGTCAATAAAGGCCCCTCTTTTTACACACTTTCTTTACACTTCAGCCAGAATTATCGTATAAATAATACATATGACTGGACAATTACCCGAACGTATCTGTTAAAAAAAGCAAAAAAGGACGATCGATGATCGTCCTTTTTGATCAGTTGTTCAACTTTTACCTTGTGGCAGCCGTTAATCAATACAGGTATTGGTGCGATTCTGCTACCCCACTTTTCATGAGTGTTTGTAGAAAAAGCCAGTCTTGTCTATTGATTTGCCTTCCAGTCAGCAAATTCTGCTTTAGCCGCTGCGATGATTTCTGGTTCATTGAATAGATCATAGGCCGTACAAGCTAATGTTTTAGCTGCCAGTACTAAGCCTTTATGGCCTGCTTCTTTAACAGTTGCATCGGCCATATCGGTACTGTGGCCAATCACTTTCTCAGTTGTGATCCCAATATAAGGATGAATTCCAGGAATCTCATGACTGACATCAGCCATGTCGGTTGATCCACCACCACGACTGCCTGCAGGCTCAATTGTAGAACCAAGAGCCTCTACATTGTTCTTGAATACTTCACTTAACACTTTATTGTTGACCATGTTTTTGTAGGTATTGGCTGTTTTGCGGATTGACACCTCTGCGCCAGCAGCTAGTGCACCAGCACGAGCACAATTTTTAACTTTTTCGACAACTTCCATTAAATAATTGGAGTCAGCGGCTCGGACATACATCCGAATAACGGCTCGATCAGGCACAATATTTGGCGCTAAACCACCCTCAGTAATAACACCATGGATACGTACATCAGGGGTTACGTGTTGACGAAGCGCGTTGAAACCATTGAAGGTCTGAATAGCCGCATCTAGGGCGTTGATGCCGTCCCAAGGTGCCCCTGCAGCGTGCGATGTACGGCCTGTAAAGACAATTTCCATCGCATAGCGTGCATTACTTGTACTACCCAATTTGTTTTCGTTCGAGGGGTGGAACATAATGGCTGCATCGATATCCTCGAAAGCGCCAGCTTGAACCAGCAAAACTTTACCACCGGCATTATCAACTGCGCCCTCTTCAGCAGGTGAACCAAGCATCACTAATTTACCCTTGAAGGATGGAACACTTTCTTTGAATGCGATAGCAGCGCCGACGCCGCCTGTTCCTATAATATTGTGTCCGCAACCGTGGCCGATTCCAGGAAGTGCATCGTACTCTGCTAAGATCGCGATGGTTGGTCCTTCTTCACCGGTATCATACTCTGCGCGGAAAGCAGTAGCCATACCGCCATAAGGATACTCAACTTCAAATCCATGCTTCTCTAATAACTCGACTAATCGCTTGGAAGATTCAAACTCTTGATGACCAATTTCAGGGTTATGATACATCCAGTCACTTAATTCAATCAGTTCAGGTGCAATTTTATCAACTGCTTGCCAAATCTTTTGTTTCATTATTGTAAGCCTCCTTTTGCTAATCTCTTGTTTCTATTTCGGCGTACGAAAGAAACTTCCTCTATTATTGTAAAAATAACTTGAACAAATTATTTTGCAGGAATTTCCCGACCATAGTAGAACCATTAATTGACCAATACTAGCAGATACAACCACAGAATTATAGACCATCCATTTAAGGAGGAAGCCTATGAAAGAAAAAATCGGACCCTATCCCTATCTTTATCCTGTGCCAATTGTTCTGGTTGGAACCGCACACGACACGATCCCCAATTACACAACGGTTGGAGATGTTGCGATTATGGGTATTGGCACACCCCTCATGTGTATCTCAATCAGCGAAACCGCTTTAGCACGACAAAATATTGTAGAAACAGGGGTTTTCAGCATTAATGTTCCAACAGTCCAGATGCTGGCGGCCGTTGATTTCTGCGGAGCTCATTCGGGGAAAACCTACCACAAGGAACACCTCTTTACCACCCTTTTTGGGGATAACCCCATGATTCCATTAATCGCAGAATGCCCCGTTAACATGGAGTGTGACGTCATCCATGATTTCCAAGAAGCCAATCGCCATATCTTTATTGCTCGCATCTCCCAAACGCATATTGATCACCAATACGTGACCTATGAGGATGGAAAAAGGCACATAGCCAATCTTAACGCGCTACAACCGATTGCCTATGCTCTCGACAACCACTATTACAGCATCGGGGAAATTATTGGAACGGGCTACCAGGAAGGTAAGGCGATTGAGTCCATGATATTAAAGCGTAAGTAAATATTACGCACCGCTCAACACGATAACCATTGAAGGTTCAAAAAGTCGCTCATTGATATTGAGCGACTTTTGTGACTGATCATATTCTCAAATCCTAAAGAGTGCACTCGTCGAAAAAATGCGATCTGCACCACTATATGGTACGTCGAATAAGCAAACATCCGAGTAACGCAGAAATCTGCCAATTATGGAATTTTGCCTACAACGTGATAATGGTGTATCCTAGTTCTGCATACGGTGCCATCGCAGGGTGACCCATCATATCCCCTTTCAGAGGAATACCAACACTACTGTTATATTCTAGGGCGCCTAATTTAGCTGAACAGGCTTTACAAATACCATCAATTAAATTCTTTTGTTTCAACTGCAGATAGAGTGGATTTTGCGACTCCTCAAACACCTGCACAAGCTTAACCGCCTCACCCTCAATCACCAATTTAACCGCGATCCCTTTACTATCCATATCCAAAACGTTCAACAGCACATGCGTAAAACACATTGGATTGCCGTTAAAAGCAAAATAAACAATTTTATCCATTATAATTTCTCCTTTACAAGATTGTACAAGGACTAATTCTCTCAAATATGCTTTAATCCTTTGTAAATTTCCTATAAAAGTCAAATCACACATGATATTGACAGTGCTCTTTGAGAAATGATACCATAAATTATCAACTGAAAAGCGGTGCCCAAATGGTTATTCAATCTAAATTCAAGTATTAATAAGTGTTTTCCCTATCTAAGCAGGCTTTATTTTATTGGAATTTGGGTTATTTTGCATTGTGCTGTTATTTGGCCCAGTCCCAGATCACTATGTTCTGCATGATTGTCTTTTTCAAAGCGAAAAGGACTTTTTTAATGGAGGTAAATGATGGCTATTAATTTGATAAACTATACCAATGAAATGCGTTTTACAAAAGACTATGATCGCGTCCATAATTTTTTGGTACGCATCAATCAGAATCAAGTAATCACGCCCAACTTTTTATGGGGTCGATGGGAGTGGATGTTCTCACTGCCTTTTCTAGATGAGCGTTACTTAGACCGTATCGGTCTTTGGGAAAACGATGGTGAAATTGTGGCACTTGCTACTTACGAATCGAAAATTGGGGAGGCCTATGTTTGCATTGACCCCACCTATTCCCACCTCAAAAAATCTGTTTTCGAATACGCGGCTAACCATCTGCAGCATGAAGGATCGCTTAAGATGTTGATTGCCAATTCCGATCGCACAATGCAACGAATTGCCGGCAAAAACGGTTTCCGACCCACGCAGAATAAAGAGTGTGTCGCCATGATTGATATCACAGCTAACCTTTCTTACAATTTACCAGCTGGATTCAGGGTCACATCGCTTGCAGATGATTTCGATCTCAAAAAACTGAACAGTGTTCTCTGGAAGGGTTTTAATCACGGAGATACCCCATCTGAAACCGAGCAGGATTTGCTGGAGCGAAAAATAAGTTGCTCAGGGCCGCACCTCAGACGCGAATTGAATATTGCAGTTGTTGCGCCTTCTGGTGAATTTGTATCGTATTGTGGGATGTGGTATTTACCTGGTTCCGATTATGCCTACGTTGAACCAGTTGCAACCGTTCCTGCTTATCGTAAAATGGGACTGGGCAAAGCGGCTGTATTGGAGGCGGTTAAACGCTGTGGTCAACTAGGTGCTAAAAAGGCCTTTGTCGGTTCTTCGCAACAGTTCTATTATAATATTGGCTTCTACCCTATTCGAACAGAAACTTGGTGGGCGCGCATCTCGCAATCAGAATAAGCGAATTCCATAACTGGTCATCATAATAAATCAAAAAACGGCGTCATCCTCTTCGTAGGGATGATGCCGTTTTATACTGAATG
>CAZVAO010000033.1:0-20398 GCA_964625175.1 uncultured Clostridiaceae bacterium | reverse complement strand
AATAGGGGGGATTGAGATGTCAGATTTAGCGGCTTATCTACTTGAAAAACGGGAAGAAGCGGGATTAACGATCGAGGATTTGCATCATAGTACCAAAATACGACGTTACTATTTAGAATCCCTAGAGAAGGGCGATTTTGATGTTTTACCGAATGAGGTTTATTTTAGAGGTTATCTGCGTGCTATTGCCCGAGAATTGAGTGCTGATTATAATCATATGCTTGAGCTCTATGATGGTGGAGCTTCAGATGGAAAAAGAGTACCCAGTAGCTATGAAGGGCCTATTCAACAATATGATGAACCCAGCATGATGCAGCGGAATGGTAAACTGATTTTTATTGTAGCATCGCTAGGATTACTAGCTCTTGCACTTGGCTACTATTTCTTGATATATGCTCCCAGTTTACAATAGGTTTGAAGCGAGGTGGTTTCTCCATGATTAAAGTGAATTTTTGGAAAGATAATAGTCAATTGTTTAGTGACTTATCGTGGGAGTCGTATTTATCTGATTATAAATTACATACTGGTTTGGTTTGGATTGATATGTTTCAAGCGAATGAGGAAGAGTGGGCAGAGATTACTGATCAGTACTCGCTTGACCAATTTGCGATTCAAACGAGTAAATATTATACAGATTATCCCGTTATTGAGGAATATGATAACTGTGTATTCTTAGCTACTCATATCTATGTAATGAACACGACGACTCTATCCAGTGTCAAGAAAGAGTTAGATATGTTTATCGGCAAGGAATTCTTGATTACAGCACATCGTGGTGATATGCCCTTAATTGATCACCTGCGCCTTACAATTGGCAATGCAGCCAACTTTATACGCTGTGACGCTGGTATGTTAGCCGCTTATATTCTACACGAACATATCAGTTCAATTGTGAAAATTAGTGATTTGATCGAAGATCGAGTTGAGCAGCTGGAAACTAAGATTTTAACGCAGAAAATAGATAGAATCATGGATGAGATTATGGATTTACGTGGATACTGTAATCATCTTAAAAGGAATATTCGACCGTTAGCAGATCAATTTAATAATTTAATCGTTTATGATAATGAGCTATTCACTGATCGTGCGAAGCGCTCACTCAGTGTCTTATCAGAGAAAACCGTTTCTTTAATTGCCAATATTGACTTATTGCGTGATTCCATAAACGGGATACAAAACAGTTATCTATCTGTGCTTTCGAACAAAATGAGTCAGAGCTCTTATAAGATGAACGAAGTGATCCATCGTTTAACCGTAGTTTCAACCATCTTCTTACCCTTAACATTTATTACGGGTTGGTTTGGGATGAACTTTACAAACATGCCACTGATTAAATCCAGTTATGGGTATGCGATTACTTTCGCGTTAACAGTATTTATCGCTGTATTTCTCAATTCTCTCTTTAAGCGAAAAGGATGGTATAGCGGTGATGATAACAAAAAATAACCAATTGCGCGTGTATTTCGTTCGTTTGGGCTGTGATAAAAATGATGTCGATGCGGATATTATGAGTGGGCTACTACTTGAAGGTGGGTATGCCTTAACCGATAATCCTGAGGACGCGGATTACATTATTATTAATACGTGTGGATTTATCAATCCAGCCAAAGAAGAATCGATTGCCAATATATTAGAGGCAATCGAATATAAGCAAGATCACCCCAATCTTAAAATTATTGTCACAGGCTGCTTGGCAGAGCGGTATGCGAATGACTTGCGACTTGAATTGGCTGAAGTCGATGCATTTGTCGGAATTGGTAGCGTCGATGATATTGTAAAAGTGCTTCAAGGGAGCAAGAATGAAACCAAGATATGGCGCAGTGACGGCAACCTCAGTGTCAATTTTCGCAAAAGGCATGTTAATCTTGATCAGTATACCGCTTATGTGAAAATTGCTGAGGGCTGCGACAGCTACTGTTCCTACTGTGCGATTCCGCTAATTAGGGGACGCTATCATAGTCGTATGGCCAGTGATATTGTAGCAGAGGTGCGCGATTTAGTCGTCCAAGGTGTTAAAGAGGTGATTCTGGTTGCTCAGAATACAACTGCCTATGGTAGTGATTTGCCAGGGTCAGTGAATTTGGTTACCCTAGTGCGTCAATTGTTGGCAATCAAGGGGGTCCATTGGTATCGACTACTCTATTGCTATCCAGGGTATATTACAGATGATCTGTTGCAATTGATGGCGAGCGAGGATCGACTTGCATCCTATTTAGATATTCCCATTCAGCATGCTAATCAGCGCATTCTAAAAATGATGAAGCGTGATGCTATTGATAAGATTAACCCAGAATGGTTTGCTTATTTGCGGAAGATGGTGCCGGATTTAACTTTGCGTACGACAGTTCTCGTGGGATTTCCTGGTGAGACAGAGTCCGAGTTTCAGGACTTGCTTGCTTTTATTAATCATGTTCAGTTTGATCATTTAGGGGTCTTTGCCTTCTCGCCTGAGGAGGGAACCCTAGCTTATCAGCTAACGGATGTCGTCGAAGATGAAGTCGCTCAAGAAAGAGTGCGGATCATTAATGAAGAACAGCAGTTTATCGCGCATCGCCGACGGCAGCGCTTTATCGGTCAGAAGCTCTTTGCGCTCGTCGAAGAGGCCGTTGGAGACGGCCAATGGCAAGGGCGGGGGCAGGCAGATGCACCAGAGATCGATGGCTATATAATCATGAACGGTGAAGCTGAAATTGGTCAGGTTGTGGAAGTGTTGATTACCGATTCTGATATGTATATATCACAAGGAAGGATTATTTCTAATGAAACACATTCCTAATATCTTAACCATGCTAAGGATGATTCTGTTGCCATTTATGGTATATTTCTTGATGCAGCCTGGCCGTGAAGCCATTTACATTTCGCTCGGTATTTTTATGACCGCCTCTTTTACCGATTTTCTTGATGGTTATTTGGCGCGCAAGTATGAGGTCGTTACGAATATTGGCAAGCTACTCGATCCGATAGCAGATAAACTCTTGGTCTGTGCCGTTCTCGTGACGATGGTCAGTACAGGCGAAGTAGCTGTAGCCATTGTCTTAATCATTTTAAGCCGAGATTTTGCTGTATCAGGTTTGCGTGCCATTGCAGCGGCAGAGGGTGTGGTCATTCATGCCCGCAAATTTGGCAAAATAAAAATGAATACTCAAGTAATCGCTCTAGCGCTGTTAATTGGGATGCGGCTGTACCCAGATAATGTGGCGGCTCAGCAGTTAGCAAACATCATGTTGTACATTGCTACTTTTTTCACCGTTCTATCAGGGGCCGATTATTTCTACAATGCACGCAGCTTATTCCTTCCAAAAACTAAATAGAAAACAAATATTCAAAGTCTGAAGATCTTTCAACTTTTGAATATTTTTTTTATAAAAATCGTTTTTATATTTCACATTGACAAAAATTTGTTGTATAATGTAAAGGAGCAATGGATTAGTCCATTGAGCCAAATTCGGAAGGAGGGTTTGATTATGTCTATCGAAATTGATCGAAAATCTGGGGTACCTTTGTATATTCAGATAAAGAGATATATTACAACCCAGATTACGGATGAAATTTGGCACCCTGGTTATAAGTTGCCGACTGAGCGGGACATGGCCAACATGATTGGTGTGAGCCGCAATACGGTGAGTACTGCTTATAAAGAACTTGAAGATGAGAATCTATTGATTTCACGTCAGGGTAAAGGGACTTTTGTGGTAGAGGAAGTGCTTAGCGCTCAAAAAGGCAAACTAACGGGTCTTTTAGAGAACGCTATCAGCGAAGCTGTCAATCAAGGCTATAGCCATCAAGATATTATGTCGATTGTCGACAAGATGATTTTAAAGCGAATTGATTTACTGCGACGTGTCCATATCCTATTCATTGAATGCAACACGGAACAGGTCAACTTCTTTGCCCAACAACTTTCAATGGAATCTGGTATTTATGTTGAACCCCTAGTCTTAGCAGACATTGATCGCCATCCACAATCACTTCATGACAGAATACAACAATTCGATTTTATAGTAACAACATTCTTCCATTATGAGGAAGTGAGTGCCTTAGTTGAGGATTTTGATATCCATGTGATGGCCATTTCACTTGAGCCTCAGTTGGAAACGATGATCAAAATTGCTCGTTTGAGTGATACCGATCGCATCGGCTTGGTCTGTATCTCTGACAATTTCGCGGAAAAAGTTCGCTCCGCAATCAAAACCTCAGGAATTAATAATTTACATCTACCATACACAATCTCCAGAAATTTAGCAGAATTGAAGGAGTTTATTGTTGATTGTGATATTATTTTAACCTCTCCAGGGCGTAAAAAAGAGGTTATGGCACTTTGCGATGGATATAATCAAGACGCTAAGGTAATTGAATTTGTTTATCGGCCTGATGTAGGCTCGATTAATATGTTGAAATCTGCTGTATTAAGTTGTCAAAATCGTACGGATAAGGAGCGGTGACTATGAACAAGAAGAAATCTGAGATTACCATCAACTATGATTGGTGTAAGAGTTGCGGTATTTGCATTGCGTTCTGCCCCAAGCAAGTCTATGAACCCGATAATAGCGGAAGACCTATTATTGCCCATCCTGAAGAATGTATTGTGTGTCGCATGTGTGAGAAAAGATGTCCGGATTTAGCAATTAACGTTAAAGAGGTGAAGTAACGATGCAAGAGAAAAATATTCAATTCATGCAGGGTAATGCCGCCTGTGTACAAGGTGCATTAGCAGCAGGTGTCCGCTTTTTTGCTGGATACCCGATTACACCCTCAACTGAGATTGCTGAACAACTTTCGGTAGCCTTGCCTAAAGTTGGCGGTAAATTTATCCAAATGGAAGACGAGATTGCCGGCATGGCTGCCACTATTGGAGGCTCTTTGGCGGGACTTAAATCAATGACCGCAACGAGTGGTCCTGGATTTTCATTAAAACAAGAGAATCTTGGATTTGCTATGATGTGTGAGATTCCTTGTGTGGTTGTCAATGTTATGCGGGGTGGACCAAGTACAGGTTTGCCAACAGCTACTGCGCAAGGTGATGTGATGCAAGCACGGTGGGGAACCCATGGGGATCATCCAGTTATTGCAATAGCACCTTACTGTGTGGAAGACACCTATTATGCAACCATTCGCGCTTTCAATTTGGCAGAAAAATATAGTACACCAGTAATCATTCTTTTAGATGAAGTCATTGGTCACACCCGTGAGCGCATTGAAATTCCAGAGAAGATTGAAGGAATTATTGAGCGCAAGTTGCCTTCTGAGACCCCGGAGA
Source organism: uncultured Clostridiaceae bacterium (assembly GCA_964625175.1). GTDB lineage: Bacteria > Bacillota > UBA994 > PWPR01 > PWPR01 > CAZVAO01. The sequence goes on along the minus strand of CAZVAO010000033.1, from coordinate 15,141 downwards.
ATTACTTGCCTTATAAAGCAGATCCCGCTAGTGCACCCCTATTAGCACCATTTGGCTCTGGCTATAAATATCATGTTACCGGATTGGTTCATGACTTTACGGGTTTCCCAACAGGAAAAGCAGAAGAAGCTAAATACCTACTGGATCGCTTAAATGATAAAATTGAAATGCATAAAGATGATATTATTGAAGTTGATGAGATTATGATGGACGACGCTGAAATTATGCTCGTTGCCTATGGATCCGTTTCACGTACGGCTGCCAATGCCATGCGTTCTGCTCGTGAACAAGGGATCAAAGTTGGCCTGTTGCGTCTGAAAACGATATGGCCTTTTGCCGACAAATATATTAAGAAATACGCAAAGCAAGTGCACACGATCATTGTGGCTGAGCAGAATCAAGGCCAATTGATTGGTGAAGTGGAGCGTCATGTGAATGGTCAAGCTAAAGTTTGTGGCGAGTTCCGCTATGACGGTGAGCTCATTAAGCCTCAACAAATCCTATCTCGCATCGAGGAGGTCCATAATAATGCTTAATGATTTAAAAAAATATTTACGCGAAGATAAAATGAAACATATCTTCTGTCCTGGTTGTGGACATGGTACGATTATGAATGCCTTAATTCATGCTATTGATGAAGTTGAGGGCTTAGATCCTGATAAGACGGTTATTGTTTCCGGAATCGGATGTTCATCTCGCATTCCTGGGTACCTTAATTTCAATACCCTTCACACAACTCACGGCAGAGCGATTGCTTTTGCGACTGGGATCAAACTTGCCAATCCCGAGTTGCGCGTCATTGTAATCACCGGAGACGGCGATGCATCGGCAATCGGTGGCAACCATTTAATCCACGCCTGTCGCCGCAATATTGATATCACAACAATTGTTTTTAATAATAATATTTATGGCATGACAAGTGGTCAGTATTCACCAATGACACCTGTTGGAAGCTATGCAACAACAGCTCCTTATGGTAATATAGACAGGAGTTTTGACCTTTGCCGATTAGCTCAAGGTGCAGGAGCAACCTATGTCGCTCGCAGCACTGCCTATCACGTTGGCATGTTGACGAATTTGATTCGTGATGCCCTTAATCACAAAGGATTCAGTGTGGTTGAAGCAATTTCGCACTGTCCGACTTATTATGGTCGTAAGAATAATCAAAAAACACCAGTTATTATGTTGAATTGGGAAAAAGAACATGCGCTCCCAATCAAGGCTTTCGAAAAATTGCCTGCAGAAAAAACAGAAGGTAAGTTTGCCATTGGTTTACTGTACGAAGCACAGGATACAGAGTATACTGAAGCCTATCAGGGTGTGATTGAAATGGCCCAGAAGGGAGCTAAGTAGATGTTAGAACAAATTCGATTAAGCGGTACGGGTGGACAAGGGATTCTTTTGGCTGGTATTATTCTAGCTGAGGGTGCAATCGGAGCGGGCTATAACGCCGTTCAGAGCCAATCCTATGGTCCTGAAGCACGTGGCGGAGCCAGTAAAGCTGAAGTTATTATTAGTAGCTCCGATATCGACTATCCTAAAGTTACAGCTCCTGATGTCATCTTAGCACTCACCCAAGAGGCTTATGATAAATATGCCGCCGATATCACCGCTGAAGGAATGCTCGTTTTAGATGACGCCATCGAAGTGTCCGGCAGCGATCAATGTCAAGTATTTAAGTTACCAATAATCGCTACCGCTCGGGGTGAACTTGGGCGCGTGATTGTGGCAAACATGGTGGCCTTAGGGGCAATCATTGAGTTGACCAAGATGTATGATTATACTTTTATCGAAGCGGCTGTGCTCCGCCGAGTTCCTAAGGGAACTGAAGAGCTCAATAAAAAAGCATTGCAGACTGGCGTAAAGCTGGTTGCAAATAAAAATTAACAAAGGAGTAACACAAATGTCTAAAGAGAATTTGAATCAATTCGAAATCGCTCAATCACAGATCAAATCAGCATGTGATGCATTAAACGCTGATGCCTCAGTCTACGAAGTGTTGAAGCAGCCTCAACGCATTATGATGGTCTCTATCCCTGTAAAAATGGATGATGGTACAGTAAAAAACTTCACAGGTTTCCGTTCACAACATAACACAGCTTGTGGTCCTGCTAAAGGTGGAATTCGGTATCACCAAGATGTTACATTGGATGAAGTTCGCGCTTTATCCATGTGGATGACGATCAAATGTGCTGTTGTTGGGCTCCCTTACGGTGGTGGTAAAGGTGGTATCATTGTTGATCCTCGTGATTTAAGTCAAGGCGAATTAGAGCGATTATCTCGTGGATTTATTCGTGCACTTGGTGATTTCATCAGCCCATTACGTGATATCCCTGCTCCAGATGTCAACACAACACCCCAAATCATGGCTTGGATGATGGATGAGTATGACCAAATGAAAGGGTATAACAACCCTGGTTTAATCACTGGTAAGCCTGTTAAATTAAATGGTTCTTTAGGACGTACAGAAGCTACAGGCCGTGGTGTATTTATCACAGGTCGCGAAGCCGCTAAACGCATCAATTTGCCTTTAGAAGGCGCTCGCGTTGTGCTCCAAGGATTTGGTAATGTATCAAGTTACGCTGCTTTATTATTCGGTGAAGCAGGTGCGAAAATTGTTGCCGTTCAAGATTATTACGGTGGTGCTTACAATCCAGACGGTATGGATGCTCAAGCATTATTTGATTACGCTTACAACAACGAAGAGAATCCACGCCACACCGTTCTAGGATTCCCTGGATCTACTAACATTACAAAAGATGAGTTATTCAAAGTTGAATGTGAAATTTTAGTTCCTGCTGCTTTGGAGAACATGATTACAGGTGCTAACGCTGCTGGTGTCTCTACTAAGATTATCGTTGAAGGCGCTAATGGCCCTGTTACACCTGAAGCTGACAAGATTCTATCTGACAAAGGTGTTCTAATTGTACCTGACGTATTAGCTAATGCTGGTGGTGTTACGGTATCTTACTTCGAGTGGGTACAAAACCTCCAGAACTTCTATTGGACACTTGAGGAAGTTAATACTCGTCTAGAGCGCATCATGGTCGAAGCTTTTGACGCTGTTTATGAAATGAAAGAATCTAAGAACGTAACCATGCGCGTTGCTGCTTACATGCGCGCTATTGATCGTATTGCTGATAATATGAGAATGCGTGGAACAGTTAAATAAGTGTATAATTGATATCAAGCCCTCCCTACTTTCGTAGATGTAGGGAGGGCATATCATTTAATGGGATTATCGCCAGAATCTGTTGATAGATCCATCATAATACTTTAATCACTTAGATATGGGGAGTGGAATTATGTCTTACGATGACCTTAAAAAGAACCTAGTCGAATCAAAAGCTAAATGGACTGAAGGTCCTGTAGCGAAAACACTAGCTCGTGCTCCAGAAAGACGCGAGAATTTTGTAACGAGTTCAGACTTCACTGTCGAGCAGGTCTATACACCTTTAGACAATAGTGATACTGAATATATGGAGAACCTTGGGTTACCAGGCACCTATCCATTTACCCGTGGTGTTTATCCTACCATGTATCGCGGACGTTTTTGGACGATGCGTCAATATGCGGGTATGGCAGATGCTGCAGAGTCAAATAAACGCTACAAGTACCTTTTAGAACAAGGACAGACTGGATTGAGTGTTGCTTTTGATCTACCAACGCAAATTGGTTATGATTCGGATGATGCACTTGCCGCTGGTGAAGTGGGCAAGGTAGGCGTTGCAATCGATTCACTCAGAGATATGGAAACCTTATTTGATGGTATTCCATTGGACAAAGTGAGCACATCTATGACGATAAATGCTCCAGCTTCCGTTTTATTGGCAATGTACGTCTGCGTTGCTGAGCAACAGGGGGTCGCAATTGACCGCATAGCTGGAACAATTCAGAATGATATCCTTAAAGAGTATATTGCTCGTGGTACTTATATTTATCCGCCGACACAGTCAATGCGTTTAATCACAAACATTTTTGAATATTGCGCTCAACAGATTCCACGCTGGAATACAATTAGTATCAGTGGATATCATATTCGCGAAGCGGGTTCTTCAGCTGCTCAGGAAGTGGCTTTTACCCTTGTTGATGCGATTGCTTATGTTGAAGCAGCAATAGCGGCAGGTTTAGAAGTGGATCAATTTGCCTCTCGTCTTTCTTTCTTCTTCAATTCACATTTGAATTTCATGGAAGAAATTGCTAAGTTCAGAGCAGCTCGTCGTTTATGGGCAAAGTTAATGAAGAATCGTTTTGGCGCCAAGTCCAGTAAGTCAATGATGCTCCGTTTCCACACGCAAACAGGAGGATCAACTTTAACGGCTCAGCAGCCAGACAATAATATTATTCGCGTTACGCTACAAGCTCTTGCAGCTGTTTTAGGGGGAACTCAATCCCTTCACACCAATTCTCGTGATGAAGCTTTGGCTTTACCAACTGAGGAAGCTGTACGGATTGCCCTACGCACCCAGCAAATTATCGCTTATGAGTCAGGGGTAGCGGATACGGCAGATCCACTCGGAGGCTCCTACTATCTAGAGGCTTTAACAAAAGAAATCGAAGAGAAAGCACTCGAGTACATCCAAAAAGTTGATGATATGGGTGGTGCAGTCAAGGCTATTGAACTTGGCTATATCCAACAAGAGATTGCTGATAGCGCGTATCGCTACCAAATGGGTATCGAGACCAACGATAATATCGTGATTGGTGTCAATAAATATGCAGTTGATGAAGAGCCTATGCAAAACTTATTGAAGATTAGCGATATCATCGAGACCCAGCAAGTTGCTCGTCTACATGAACTCAAAGAGACTCGCGATAATGAAGCGGTTGCAGAAACGCTAAGTGCATTGCGCACTGCCGCTGAGGGTGATGATAATTTAATGCCTTTCATTATCGAAGCCGTTAAAGTATATGCTACTTTAGGTGAGATCTGTAATGTGATGCGGGATGTTTTTGGTGAACATCGTCCTGCAGAAATTTTATAAGAGGTGTAATTATGGCAGATCAAAAAATCAGAATTCTTATAGCCAAACCTGGTCTAGACGGCCATGATCGCGGTGCTAAAGTGGTGGCCCGTGCATTACGTGATGCGGGTATGGAAGTTATTTATACAGGATTACGTCAAACACCAGAACAAATTGTAGCAGCAGCAATTCAAGAAGATGTGGACTTTGTTGGCCTATCTTGCTTGTCGGGTGCACATAATCATTTGTTCCCTAAGGTAACCTCGCTTTTAGCTGCGGCTAATGCGGGAGACATCGTTGTGTTCGGTGGAGGCGTTATCCCGCAATCAGATTTCGCTTTCCTTAAGGAAAATGGTATTGCTGAAATTTTCGGACCGGGTACGCCAACAACAGTTGCAATCGACTTTATTAATCAGAAGTACAATGAAACCCACTAATGTTCAAAATATTGTTGCTGGTGTTTTAGCTGGGGACAAACGTCTTATTGGCCGAGCCATCAGTCATGTAGAGAACAAAAGTGAAATTTCACAGGAAATAATTACTGCGCTTTTCTCACATTGTGGGAAGGCGCAGGTTATTGGCATAACAGGTCCACCCGGTGCTGGCAAGTCAACTTTAGTTGGTGCACTTGTTAAGGATTTGCGCAGTCGCGGCTTTAAATGCGGATTGATTTTAGTTGATCCTAGTAGCCCCTTTACGGGGGGTGCACTATTGGGGGATCGCATTCGTATGCCACACTTAGCAACCGATGAAGGGGTTTACATCCGTTCGATGGGAACACGAGGTAGCTTAGGCGGATTAGCAACCGCAACACGTGATACAATCAAGGTGCTCGATGCTGCAGGATATGACTTTATTGTTATTGAAACGGTTGGAATTGGCCAAGCAGAAACGGATATTGTCAAGACCTCAGATGTGGTTGTGGTTGTTTCAGTTCCCGGTTTAGGTGATCATATTCAGACCCTTAAGGCTGGAATTATGGAGATTGCCGATATTTTTGTGGTAAATAAGGCCGACCTACCTGGTGCAAATCGCACAGTCCGTGAGATTAACGCGATGCTAGATATGAGTGGATATGAAATCGCTGATCGCCCCAAAGTTGTTTCAGTTGTTGCCACAGAAGGCGAAGGCATCTCACAATTATATGAGAGTATCAATACATTTTTAGAGAAGCAACGTGACACGGGTGCTTATCAGGAGCGCCGTCGCGATCAAATATCAACAGAACTGAGAAATATTCTTCATTATGAGTTGACTAGGCATATTGAAAGTAAACTGGCAAGGGATTTTCTTGATGAACAGATTGCATTAATTTTGTCTCAAGAGACGACAACTTACCAAATTGCTGATAGAATATTAGCTACAATACTGAGCAAAGGAGAACCTCAAATGCTACAGAAAATTGATCATTTAGGTGTAGCTGTTAAAAGCATCGCAGAAACATTAAAGTTCTATGAGGATGCTTTAGGCATTACACCTACTGCCATCGAAGAAGTACCTTCGCAGAAGGTTAAGGTTGCTTTTTTAGCTGTTGGTGATAGTAATATCGAGCTCTTAGAATCAACAACTGAAGATGGACCCATTGCTAAACACATTGAGAAACGCGGCGAAGGCATTGCTCATTTAGCATTTCGTGTTGAAAATGTTGAAGAGGCAATGAAAGAATTAAAAGATAAAGGTGTTCGTTTGCTTAGTGACACTCCATTACCCGGAGCACACGGAGCGAAGATCGTCTTTATTCATCCAAAATCAGCCCACGGTATTCTAATCGAATTATGTGAGCGTCACGACTAAGGAGGACGTTAATATGGATAGTGTTATCCAAAAGCTAGAGGCGAAACGCACCCAGGTAATTATGGGTGGTGGCCAAGCAAGAATCGACAAGCAACATGAAAAAGGCAAAATGACCGCACGTGAACGTATTGAAGCCTTATTGGACGGCAATAGCTTTGTTGAAGTTGGCATGTTCATGAAGCATCGATGTAGTGACTTTGGCATGGACAAAGTCGATGCACCCGGAGAAGGTGTCGTCACCGGTTATGGTACGATTAACGGCCGTTTAGTTTATGTTTTTGCCCAGGATTTCACCGTAATTGCTGGAACTCTAGGTGAAATGCACGCGAAGAAAATTTGCAAAGTACAAGATTTAGCAATTAAAAATGGTGCACCATTGATTGGGATTAACGATTCTGGTGGGGCGCGTATCCAAGAGGGCGTTGATGCGCTAAACGGTTATGGAGAGATTTTCTTCCGTAATACGATGGCATCTGGCGTTATCCCGCAAATCTCTGTTATACTTGGACCCTGCGCTGGCGGTGCGGTTTACTCACCGGCTTTAACAGACTTCATATTTATGGCAAAAACAACCAGTCAAATGTTCATTACTGGTCCTCAAGTAATCAAAGCCGTTACCGGTGAAGAAGTCTCTGCAGACGCTTTAGGTGGCGGAATCGTTCATAACGCAACGAGCGGTGTTTCCCATTTCTTAGGTGAAGATGAGGCCGATACCATCCAGATGGTGCGTGATCTTGTCGACTACCTACCATCTAACAACATGGAGAATGCACCTTGTGAACAAGGTCAAGATGATCTCGCTCGCATCAATGATGCATTAATCGATATGGTGCCATTAAACCCAAACAAGGGTTATGATGTGCGCAATGTAATTCGCGAAGTATTCGACGATGGCAAATTCTTGGAAGTACAAGAGCTATTTGCTGCTAATATCGTGGTTGGCTTTGCACGCCTTAATGGTCGGTCCGTAGGTGTGGTTGCCAATAATGCCATCTATATGGCAGGTTGTCTTGATATCAATGCCTCCGATAAAGCCTCGCGTTTTATTCGATTCTGCGACGCCTTTAATATCCCATTGATTACCCTCATTGATGTTCCAGGATATCTACCGGGTATTGGACAAGAATATGGTGGTGTTATTCGTCATGGCGCTAAATTGCTTTATGCCTACTCCGAAGCAAATGTGCCAAAGATTGCTTTAATTTTGCGCAAAGCCTATGGTGGCGCCTATTTGGCAATGTCTAGTAAAGCTTTAGGTGCAGATCTTGTCTATGCTTGGCCAAATGCCGAAATCGCTGTAATGGGGCCTGAAGGGGCTGCCAATATCATTTTTCGCAAAGATATTGCTGCTGCTGAGAATCCTCCAGAGAAGCGTCAAGAGAAGATTGCAGAGTATCGCGATAAATTTGCAAATCCTTACGTAGCTGCATCCCGTGGTTTAGTTGATGATGTAATTGACCCACGACAAACTCGTATCAGCTTAATTAATGCTTTAGAGTCTTGCGCAACAAAACGCGAGAATAGATACCGCAAAAAGCACGGAAACTTTCCGGTTTAGGGGCGTCTAAGATGGAAAATATGCAATTTGGTTTAATGGTTTTAATTGTTGGAATGACCGTCGTATTGACAACCTTATATGTTTTATCAATCGTGATGAACATTTTCAGGGCTTTGTTTTACAAAGAAAAACCTGCTGTAAAACCGCAAGTCGTTGAAGAGGTCGTGGAAGTTGAAGAAGCCGCAGATTTAACTAGCAATGCGACGATTGTCGCTGCGATCAGTGCTGCTTTAGCGGTTTACTTAGGCCGTGCACCGGTAAATTTCAATGTTATTTCAATTCGCCAATTAGATTCAAGCTGGCATGAAATGGGCAAACAAGAGCTTATTCAAGCCAATATCACCAACAAAATGTAGTTTGAAGGGAGAAAATAACGTGCGTAAGTTTAATATTACTGTTAATGGTGAAGTTTTTGAAGTAGAAGTTGAAGAAATGGGCGAGACTGGTGCGATTGCCACACCTCAAGCTCGTCGTACACCAGCTACGCCTGCAGCTAAACCTGCAGCTAAACCAGCAGCCAAGCCTGTTGCTAAGCCAACTAAAGCGGTAGCACCAAGTGCTGGATCTGTTTCAATAAGTGCACCAATGCCTGGCGTGATCCTTGATGTCAAAGTAAGTGAAGGCCAAGAAGTTAAAAATGGCGATGTTCTTTTAATCTTAGAAGCTATGAAAATGGAAAATGAGGTTATGGCACCACAGGACGGTACTATTGAGACAATAGCTATCGCCAAAGGCAGTAATGTCAATGCTGGTGACATCATGATTGTTATAAAATAGATGACACCTTTGGGGGGATACTATTGCTAGTCGATACTTTTGTAGAATTTTTGTCAGGAACCGGCTTTGCTAATATTTCATTCCAGCAAATCATTATGATTGCGGTGTCATTGGGATTGATTTATTTAGCAATTGTTAAGAAGTTTGAACCACTTTTGCTTTTACCAATCGGATTTGGGATGTTATTGGCAAACTTGCCATTGACGGGAATCATGTTCCATGCACCAGATGGTGAAGTGAGTGGATTATTGTACTACCTTTATCAAGGGGTCAAATTAGGTATATATCCGCCTTTGATTTTTATGGGCGTAGGCGCTATGACAGACTTTGGTCCGTTAATCGCTAATCCTAAAACATTCCTTTTGGGGGCTGCTGCCCAAATTGGTATATTTATCACTTTTTTGGGTGCGTTAGCTTTAGGGTTCGCTCCCAATGTCGCAGGTTCAATCGGTATTATTGGAGGAGCTGACGGTCCTACCGTTATCTACCTTGCTTCTCGCTTAGCGCCTGAGTATTTGGGGCCGCTGGCTGTGGCTGCCTATTCATATATGGCACTTGTTCCGATTATTCAACCACCGATTATGCGTCTATTAACCACAAAAGAAGAACGACAAATTGTCATGAAACAGATGCGTCACGTTTCCAAAACTGAAAAAGTTTTGTTCCCACTTGTTGTTACAATTCTTTGTGGGTTGCTTTTACCAGAAGCCGTTCCGCTTCTTGGTATGCTGATGTTTGGAAACTTAATGCGTGAATCTGGCGTTGTTGGTCGTTTAACCGATACGGCATCTAATGCGATGAATAATATCATTGTTATCGCTTTAGGTTTAACCGTAGGTGCAACTGCTAATGCTGAGATTTTCTTGAGTAAAGATACTTTGCTGATTATTGCACTTGGCTTATTTGCATTCTCAATGGGGACAGCCGGTGGGGTATTGCTCGGTAAACTCATGTGCAAATTAACAAAAGGTGAAGTGAATCCATTAATTGGCGCAGCAGGTGTATCTGCCGTTCCTATGGCAGCACGGGTTGCCCAAACCGTTGGACGTGAAGAGAATCCGCAGAATTTCTTGCTGATGCATGCGATGGGACCGAATGTGGCTGGTGTAATCGGCTCAGCGGTTGCTGCAGGCATTATGTTGTCAATCTTAGGTTAAGGAGGATATCAAGTGAAAGATATTATCATTGGTGTATCCAATCGTCATTTACATGTTAGCCAAGAGCATTTGGAGACCTTGTTTGGTGTTGGTCACGAATTGACAAACATGCGTGATCTTAAACAGCCTGGCCAATATGCAGCTGAAGAGTGTGTTCAGATTTGCGGACCAAAAGGTTGTTTCCCTAAAGTGCGTATTCTTGGACCTGTGAGAGCACAAACGCAAGTTGAGATTTCTCTGACTGATAGCTTTCAATTAGGTGTTAAAGCACCAGCTCGCAATTCTGGTGATTTAGCTGGCTCACCAGGTGCCAAAATTATTGGTCCTTGTGGTGAGGTTGAATTAGAAGAGGGCGTAATCTTAGCCAAGCGTCATATTCATATGCATACGAGTGATGCTGCTGACTATGGCCTAAAAGACAAAGATATCGTCAGCATTCGGTCAGTCGCTAACGATCGTACGGTTATCTACGAGAATGTTCTAATTCGTGTTAAAGACTCTTATGCGATGGAAATGCACGTTGATATTGATGAAGCGAACGCGGCAATGTTGCGCAACAACGATATTGTCACAATTATCAAATAAAGTATAATAACCTGAAGGGCATTCAATCGAGTGTCCTTTTGCTTTAAGAGGGAAGTTATCTTGAGAATGTTGATTCTTTATAATAGAGGTGAAGTTGCAGTGCAATGCGTTTTTCAACGACTGGTATCGTGGATTCTGATGTTGCTGCAATTTGTTGCTCAACTGACGAGTTCCATAATTCTAGCTGCGAATACCTTAGCAATATTTTCAAGTAGTTAGAGCATAGAATTTTGTGATCAATCAATAATGCAATGGTAAAGGAGTTGATCAATGTGATTAGCGAATTGAAGAAAAAAGACTATAAAGGTTATGTATTGCAGTTTGAATATACATCAGATGCCTTATATGTGATAACGCCCCTACTGGAGCAGGACCACTGTGGTTTTAGACTACAGCGTCAAGCTTTATCTGAAAGGATTCATCGATCATTTGAAGCGAAACTATTTCAACCCCATTGGGAAGATGCAGCTGCTTATGGTATTTTTAAACAGGCTAAGCTAATTGCGGTCGTTGAAGTCAACAATGAAAAGTGGAGTAACCGACTTCGTATAACCAATCTACTGGTAGCAAAAGACTTTCGAAGGCAAGGTCTAGGGAAAGCGCTGATAAAATATGTGAAAGATAAAGCTCTTGAGATCGGATCTAGAGCAATCATCTTAGAAACGCAGTCTTGTAATATCAAAGCAATTGATTTTTACAGATCGCAAGATTTTGCATTGATTGGTTTAGATACCATCTGCTATAGCAACAAGGATATCGAGAAAAACGAGGTGCGCCTTGAATTTGGTTTTCTAATCTCTTAAACAACAGGCCGCACGGATGAATCATTTGCATATGATGGTTGACCAAACTACTGTTTAGGTGTATATTATTTTTTGTACTCATCACTTCACAACGGGATGTAGCTCAGTTTGGTAGAGCGCTGCGTTCGGGACGCAGAGGCCGTAGGTTCAACTCCCGCCATCCCGACCATTAAAAAACCACTTCCGTGAAGTGGTTTTTTTAATAAAACTTGCCTGTCGGTAGCTGTGTTTACAATAGTTGAACGATGGTTGAAAAGTAGTTAAACGATGGTTGAACAGTAGTTAAACGATGCTTAAACAGTTGTTTTATGATTCAGCTGATTATGAACGGCTGGTTTTTGGAACAACAGCATTCAAACCCTGACCAACTTATCGGATGTGCATAGTCAAAAAAAGTTAACCTGCGTTTTTTTATTCAAAATAATACTTTATGCCACGAAGTTGTATCCGTTTCAGGCTTTTGTTAAAATTCGTGTCATATATGTTTACTGGATACCCCATAGGGGTAAGATTTATCAAAGGGGTTTGAGAATTGTATTGTGCTGGTCAATGACGATTTTATTAATTTTTAAAGACAATAGGGGAGATGGTTAAATGGTTGCATGGAATAGACGGGATTTGAAGGATCGAGCGAAGGTCGTCTTACGACAGACCTACTGGGCAGTCGTGCTGGTTGCTTTTATCTTGGTGCTAGTGAGCTCAGCTGGTAATAGTCCGGGTTACCAGAACGATAGGGAGATCAGTAATCCGCGCTTAAACCGTATCATGCGCTATTTTGAAAATGCGAGTACTTTTTATACGAAACTGATTAATAAGTATTTTTTTGATCCACTTAGGTCTATATCTATAGGATTAGCGAGTCTGATTGGGCTATTAATACGGATTCTGATCTTTTATCCAATTGAAATTGGGTGCTATGCCTATTTTCGGACTGCTTCAGAACAGCCCCACAAGAGTTTAGATTGTTTGGGAATGGGTTTCAGGCGCGAGAATTATGTGAATATTGTGGTCACTCTTTTTAAAAGAGATCTCTACACATTTCTCTGGTTCTTGGCTTTGATTGTGCCTGGTATCATTAAAGTATTTGCCTATAGACAGGTGGTCTTTATTTTGTCTGAAAACCCCACAATGGACTCCAATGAGGTTTTAAGACTCAGTACAAGCATGATGGCAGGTCAGAAGTTTGACACCTTTGTGCTGGATTTATCTTTTGCAGGTTGGTATATCCTGTCGGTGCTCGCTGCAGGCATACCGATGATCTTCTTTACATCGCCCTATGTGTATTTAACACGAGCTCAGCTTTATCTGAGATTGCGGGATGGGGTAAGTCTTCCAGAAGAGATGCCGGTATTCAAAGATCCCAATATTATTGAAGAACATTAATCCATATCTGATGCTGTACCGTGACATGAATAAAAAAAGGATGACTATCCAATTGGATAACCATCCTTTTTTGGCTCTAGATAATTTAAACCTTAATGATCGGCTCCTTCGTTCTTTTGGAAGCCTTCACCGAGTACCCGATTCACATCGGATACAATCATAAAAGCATTCGGGTCAATATTTTTGACCAGGTGTTTCATCATCGATAACTCATTCCGACGAATGATCACGAGTGCCGATAAACGCTCAGCCTGTGTATAGCCACCACGTGTATAGAGCTGGGTAACACCACGTTCAAGATGCTCAAAAATAGAGGCGGTGATTGACTCAATATGATCGCTGATGATCATGACCTGCTTGGTATTCGAGAAGCCTTCCTGAACAATATCGACAACTTTTGCACACACATACATGCCAATAAGGGCATACATAATATACTCTGGGGCGAAAATAAATCCTGCAGCCCCCACAATGATACTGTCTATGATGATAAAGGCTTGACTGAGACTTAAGGGGGTATATTTGGTAATAATACGAGCTAACAAATCCGTACCGCCTGTTGAACCCCCAGAACGAAAAACCAAACCTACACCAATCCCCGTCACGATACCGCCAAATAGGGTGGCGAGCAGGGGATCTGTCGTGAGTGCAGGCATTGTACCAAGGTAGACAACAAAGAGAGAAGTTGCCATAGAGCCCAAAACTGAATTTAAGGAGAAGCGCCAACTGACTAAAAATCCACTAATAATGAGTAGTGGAATATTGATGCAGAGTAAAATAATCCCCGGCTGCCAGCTAAAAAGATGATATAATATAGTAGCGACGCCGCTCGCGCCACCCGCGGCAATTTTATTAGGAACGAGAAATGCACTTACTCCAAGTGCAGTAATTAAGCTGCCAATCATGATTCCCATGAAATAACCAATTCTTCTAAGCCACATCTGATTCACATCCTTTAGATATTCCTGACGGTATCGTCAAAACTTATTATGGAGGTCGATTATGAAAAAACGCGTACGAGACTACAGCATCAAACTTGGGGTTCTTAAGCCTGGGCAATTTAATGCGATTACAGATGTGCCAAACTTAACAGTTGGCCATTGTACGGTCCACAATGATGACCATGGTTGTGCCCGAACTGGAGTCACTGCAATAATTCCCCATAACCACAATATCTATCGATATAAGTGCGCAGCAGCTTCTTATGTTCACAACGGCTATGGTAAAACAATGGGTTTAGCCCAAGTTGAGGAACTGGGCACAATTGAAACCCCGCTCATGTTAACAAATACTTTGAATATTGGCAAGGTTGCTGATGGATTAATCAGCTATATGGTTGAAAAAAGCCCTGATTTGCGTTCAGTTAACCCACTTGTGGGGGAATGTAACGATGGTCGACTCAATGAAATCGAAAAACGCTTTGTTGAACAGACACATGTTTACACGGCCTTGCAGTCCGCTCAAAGTGGAATAGTCGCAGAAGGGTGTGTAGGCGCTGGCACGGGTATGATTGCCTTTGGTTACAAGGGCGGCATCGGAACGGCTTCACGAGTCGTTGAAGTGGAAGGAAAGACATATACCGTTGGGGCTCTCGTTTTAGCGAATTTTGGTCGTCGTGAGCAGCTGGTGATTGATGGCATTCCAGTAGGAAGACTATTAATAAAGGATGAAAAAGAACTTGATGGCAGTGGTTCAATTGTTATGGTCGTTGCAACGGATGCGCCATTTGATGCGCGCCAATTAAAACGACTCGCGAAACGTGCTGCGATGGGGTTAGCCCGTACGGGGTCTATTGCCACCAATGGCAGCGGCGACTTCGTCATCGCTTTTTCCAACACAAGGTTGTACGATTCAGAGCTAAAAGGCGAGGTCACGACCGCCACGATGATTGGAGATGGAGCAACAATGAGCACATTTTTCGGTGCGACCGTCGAAGCGGTAGAAGAATCAATTATCAATGCACTTTTTGCAGCAGAAGATACAATTGGACGAGACAATTATACCATTGAAGCGCTACCCGTTGAAAAAGTGTTGGAAATCATGCATAATTACCGCTACGGAGACCATTTCAACCATTAGATGTTGATGCTTAGAAGGGACATAAACTTGAAAATATTAAA
>CAZVAO010000032.1:0-20477 GCA_964625175.1 uncultured Clostridiaceae bacterium | reverse complement strand
GGCTATAATTGCCAATGTCATTTGCAGAAAAGCAGGGATATTATTAAAGGTAAAGCCCACATAGGCAGCAGCAAATGAACCGACGATAAACTGGCCCTCAGCACCGATGTTAAAGAGACCACAGCGAAAGGCAAACGTAATCGCTAAACCCGTTAAAATCAATGGCACAACATATACAAGTGACTCACCGAACCCGTAAAGACTGGAGATGCTGCCAAATAGGGCGCCATAACCTTGAAGGGGTAATCGTAATATTTCCGAAGTGGTCAGACCATCTTGAATTCCCACCCACATCATTGCAAATGCGCCCACTACTAATCCTAGGAATACGGCACCAAGTGGGAGTTTAAGCACATCCCAGCCCTTCTTCAGCAATTCTCTTATATTAATCTTAGACAGGAGAATCACCTTCTTTCTTAGCTTGATTTCCTCCGCCAGCCATTAACACACCGAGTCCCTGTTCGGTGGCATCAACAGCTTGCATTTCACCAGCTATTTCACCCTCAAACATGACAATGATGCGATCACTTAGCGTCATGACCTCTTCCAGTTCCAGAGAAACCAAGAGAACGGCACTTCCTGCATCTCGTTCTTCAACTAAACGTTGATGTACGAACTCGATTGCTCCAACATCTAATCCTCGCGTCGGCTGGGCAGCAATGATTAACTTGGGCTTACGTTCAAGTTCTCGTGCCAATATAACTTTTTGCTGGTTGCCGCCAGATAGCTTTTTTGCCAAAATATCAATACCAGGCGTACGCACATCGTACTTCTTAACTAAATCTGTTGCGTATTCATTGATTTTTCTATAATTTAAAAATTCACCATTGGAGAAAGGTGGTTTATAAAAATTTTGTAAAACCATATTCTCAGCCAAATCAAAGTCTAATACTAAACCGTGCTTGTGGCGGTCTTGAGGGATATGGGCGATGCCCTCTTCATAACGTTGGCGAATCGATAAAGTCGTGAGTTCAACACCTGATAGCTTGATGCTGCCAGAATCTGTTTTGCGAAGACCTGAGATTGCTTCAATCAGCTCTGTTTGGCCATTGCCATCTACACCCGCTATGCCGACAATTTCACCATAATGAACATCAAATGACAGTCCAGATACAGCGAGTAAATGACGGTTATCGGACACCTGCAAATCTTGCACAGCTAGACAAACCCCTTGTGGATGTGCTTCCTTCTTATCAACCTCTAAAAGCACTTTACGTCCCACCATCATCTCCGCCAAACGATCGATTGTCGCATCGGCTGTTTTAACGGTTCCGACGACTTCACCCCTGCGGATAACGGTCACCCGATCACAAGCAGATTGTACTTCTTTCAACTTATGGGTAATAAAGATAATCGAAATATTCTTTGCTGTTAAAAGTCGCATGATATTGATTAACTCTTCAATTTCTCCAGGTGTAAGCGCAGCCGTTGGTTCATCTAAAATCAGCACGTCCGCCCCACGATAGAGCGCCTTTAATATTTCAACACGCTGCTGCATCCCCACAGAAATATCCTCGATTTTAGCATCGGGGTCGACTTCCAAGCCAAATTCCTGACTCAGCTTTACAACCTCTTCGCGGGCTTGAGTAATATCCAACATCCCATTCTTGACAATTTCAGCGCCTAAAATGATGTTTTCGGTCACCGTAAATGTTTCCACCAGCATAAAATGCTGATGAACCATCCCAATGCCGTGTTTAATGGCGGTCATAGGATCTGAGATTAGTGTTTCAATACCATCGATAAAAATCTGACCTTCTTCAGGCGCATATAATCCGTAAAGAACGTTCATCAACGTCGATTTACCAGCACCATTCTCACCAAGTAGAGCATGGATCTCTCCAGTTATCAATTCAAAAGTTACATCCTTATTAGCAATGACACCAGGGAATCGCTTGGTAATATTTCTCATTTCAATCGCTAAACTCATAAGCTCACCTCTACCCTACTAAATTACTATTCAAAAATGATTATAACATACAAAAACCAGACTTAAAGTCTGGTTTTTGTATTATCTTCTTATAAATATCAAGTTTATGGAGTCCAGGCT
Source organism: uncultured Clostridiaceae bacterium (assembly GCA_964625175.1). Lineage (GTDB taxonomy): Bacteria > Bacillota > UBA994 > PWPR01 > PWPR01 > CAZVAO01. The sequence continues at coordinate 18,427 of CAZVAO010000032.1, read as the reverse complement.
TCAAATTCCGCTTCGGTGCTTGGAACAACTAAATCACCATTAAGAATTTGCTCTGTAACTTCATCGATTTTAGCAAAAACAGCATCTTTGATATCAGCAGGAATCGTATCAACACTGGATGGGACTAAGCCAACAGCGCCTTCTGCGAGACCTAAGGACTTAACAGAACCACCATCGAATGTGCCATTAATGAAGTCTTCAGTATAAGTAGCCATAACGCCACCAACCTGCTTCATAACACTGGTTAAAATATTGTCAGGTGCCAATGGATGCTGGTCACGGTCTGTACCAATCGCCCAGAAGCCTTCAGGACCAGTTCCGCGCTCAGTAGCAGCTTGGAATACACCTAGACCACATTGTCCAGAGGCATGGTAAATAACGTCGATACCCTGATCATAAAATGCTGAGGCTAGCTCTTTACCCTTTTGAACATCACTCCAGCTCTCTGTATAGGCGACATCGATGGTAGCATCAGGGTTAACAAGTTTAACACCAGCACGGAAGCCGACTTCAAACTTTTTAATTAAATCGCCTGACATGCCGCCGATGAAAGCAACCTTATTTGACTTGGTTGCATACCCTGCAACGATACCCGCTAAAAGTGTGCTCTCATGCTCTTTGAATGAATACTGCATGAGATTATCACCACTCAGCCAATTGACATCGATGATCCCAAATTTAGCATCAGGCATTGCTTCAACGGTTTCCGCCATAGCATCCGCTAACATATAGCCAACAGCCCATGTTAGGTCGCTACCATTTTCTACTGCAGCACGCATGTTTGGCGCATAATCTGCTTCGTTCACAGAAAGGATATAATCAAATGTCACATCAGGATATTTATCCATTAGGCTCTGTAAGCCTTCCCAGGCGCTTTGATTAAAAGACTCATCGTTGATCCCACCCGTATCGGTAACCATGGTTACTTTACTGACTGTGGTAGCAGGTGTATCTGGTGTGTCTGGTTCGTCTGGTACGGCTTCAGGTGTACATCCTGCAAAGCTCATTGCCAAAAGCGCGACCATTAGTAAAACTAGCAGTTTCTTCATATGTCTTCCTCCAATATGATTTATAAATGCCTCTATAATTTCGTGATAGTTTAAGAAATCCCTGCTACATTATAATAAATATTGTAATATTTACTCACTGGAATCCATTAAATAGAGATTAATTATCTTAAATAGCGTAGATATAAATAGGCGCTTGAGATTGTAATTGAAAGAATCATTAATGGAAAGGCAATCTTCATGTATTCTCTGAATGTGATCTTATGATTATGTTTCTCCATAATACCCGCGATGACTACATTTGCAGATGCTCCAACTAATGTACCATTGCCACCTAAACATGCCCCTAGCGCTAAAGCCCACCACAGTGGCGTAATACTATAAGTCGATAGTGCACCTATGCTTTGAATCAATGGAATCATCGTAGCCACAAAGGGGATGTTATCAATAAAGGAAGAGGCAATAGCAGATACCCATAGAATCAAAAAGGCGGTTAACATGAGATTGCCATTCGTAAGCGCAACCATATTACGCGCAATGTATTCAATTACACCGACCTTTTCCAAACCCCCTACTAATATAAACAAAAATGCAAAAAAGAATATGGTCGGCCATTCCACTTCATGTAATATTTCTTCTGGCTCTTCTTTGCTAATTAATAATAGTAAGGCTGCACCAGCTAAAGCGATAGCCGCCGTTTCTAAATTAAGCAAATCACTCATAACAAACCCGGCAATGATCAAAAATAATACAAAAAGCGACTTTTTCAACAGACTTTTGTCGGTTAAAGCCAAGTTCTCATTAATTTTCATGATTTCATTTTTGCGGGATTCCTTGACATGAATCTTGGTTTTGTATATTTTCCCGATAATGAAAAAGGTCACTGCAAAGATAATAATGATGATAGGCAACAAATTACTGATAAAATCCATGAACCCCAAGCCCGTTTCAGTCCCAATCATAATGTTAGGAGGGTCACCGATTAACGTTGACGTACCACCGATATTGGCTGCCATAATTTGGGCAATCATAAAGGGTACAGGGTTGATCTCTAACGTCTCCGTAATGACTAATGTTACAGGAGCAATTAACAATACAGATGTTACATTATCCAAAAGAGCTGATGAAATCGCTGTGATGAAACTAAGCATGAACAGGATTAGCCAGGGGTCCCCTTTCGAAAGTTTAGCCGCTTTTATTGCTAAATACTGAAAGATCCCTGTCTTTTTTGTAATACCGACTACAATCATCATACCCACCAGAAGTCCTATCGTATCGAAATCAATTGACCCAAAGGCATATTTAAGATTGATGACATGGAGAACAATTAACAGAAATGCCCCAAAAAACGCAATGGTCATCCTATTAATTCTTTCTGAGACAATAATGACGTAGGTTGCGATAAAAACAATTAACGTGATATATAAGTCAAATGCATGTGCCACTTTAATTCCCCCATTTGTTGTACAAATATTCTTTTCCACAGATTGTCAAAGCATTTAATTTTATACAAAAACATGAAGAGGTCAAATGTAGACCTCTCAAAGAATATTCGTCAGACTATTATTATGCGATTCATCAAGTATTGAATGACAAACAAAAATGATACTCAAAAACATGCGAATAATATTTAAACAAGAAAAATAACAACACCGTTGTGATATGATTTTTCTTACTTAATATTATCATGCTTAGAGTCTTTAATTTCACTGCTAGGCTTTTCAAAAAAGCTCGTATCATCAAAGTTAATTCGTTTACTTATTTTTTTTGTTTCCTGCAACAGTTCCCTAAATTCCGCCATCTTTTTTTCTATTTTTCTAGCCTCTGTTCCGGGAACATTGTAATAGAGAAATAGATTTTCAAAATCACTTGCAGTGCTTGTAATTGCTTGATTGATGGCAATGAATTCTTCAAACTTCTTGCTACGTTTTGCATTCCTCATCTGTGCAATATCATCTTGTATAACTTGAATAACATTATCCTGCGATGAATAGGTACCGAAGTTTAGCGGGTAAGGTGCACGTCTTTGTAAGAAATAGAAACCTTTGTCATTGATATGGTAGACATATTTGATCGTTGTATCTTCCACTTCGAATCGGATAAAATGCATAACACCTTCAATCACTTCAACGTTCGCGCCCAATTGCTGAAGTTTAATAAGATGCATATTCTTTTGGATGTCTATATACCTTCGGCTCAAAATAGGCTCACCTCCTTAAACCAAGTTTGAAATGCTAACAAATGTATCATAATCCTTTAAATATCAAAGGGCAAGTCTAAATTTGCGGATTTTTTACTTTAGTCGAATTCGTCTTAAATGGGCGTTCTTTATTCATTCTTTATATCAATTGTAATATTCTCATATTCTTCTTTATAAATTGTTTCTACTTATGTGATTCTATGTTATAGTAAGCGATGTTAATTCTACATGAGTTATTGGCTCTTATCGCTGAGAATCCTACTTGAGCTAGACATGGCACTTATAGCGGTAAGCATTTTTATCTCGCGATTCTCTATAATCTGTCTAATTGCTGTGCTTCAGTGGTTGCGCTTTATATATGACTGCAACAATGGTAATATATTCATAAAATGTAGGGCTATTGATTAAATAGATTTAGCATCTTTATTCAAAATAGACTTCTCTAGCAACAATTGTTTCTTGTTTCTCTCGCACACTTCGTTTTGGCATTTTCTCCAGACAAACCACAATATTATACTATCAAATCTAAAAGGCTGCAGGAAGAAGGTTTACTCATGATTCATGTTGGTATACTAATCGTTTCAGGAATTCTCGGTGGCGTGATCGCTAAACTAATTAAAGCACCCTCCGTTACAGGCTATCTACTAGCTGGAATCATTGTCGGACCCGCTGTTCTTAATCTAATCGATAGCGTTACGCTAAGTCATATGTCAATTATCAGTGAAATCGCTTTATCAATGATTGCTTTCACTATTGGTGCACAATTTAACCTGGAGCATGTCAAAGAACTCGGTCGAAATATTTTTATCATTGCCCTATTCGAAGCGCTCGTAGCCTTCGCTTTTGTATTTGCTGTTAGCTATTTTTATTTTGCAAAAAGTTTGTCATTTAGCCTATTATTGAGTGCCATATCCTGTGCGACGGCTCCCGCAGCCACTTTGATGGTCATTAATCAATATCGCGCCGATGGCCCTTTAGTCCGTACCATTCTCCCGGTTGTCGCTATTGATGATGCCATTGGTATCATTGCTTTTGGCGTTGCACTTTCCTTATCCAAATCCGCAGCAGGAGCCGAGATTGTATCATTAAGCCACATGATTGTTAAACCGCTAATCGAAATATCTGGGTCTCTTTTACTCGGGCTGGCAGCTGGGATAATTTATAGTTTTAGCCATCGATTATTTAAACGTGAAGAAGATACACTGATCACGACCTTGGGAATCATTATCCTAACAGCAGGAATAGCCACTACTTTTAATCTTTCTGCTTTGCTAGCCTGTATGATGATTGGGGCAACCGTTGCAAACTTATTGGTCGATCGTAATCGCATCTTCAACATGGCTGAAAAATTTACACCCCCTTTCTATCTATTATTTTTCACTATTGCAGGAGCTACGCTCCATCTTAACGAATTATCTCATATTGGTATGTTTGGATTAGCCTATGTACTTGCTCGCACACTTGGCAAAATGACTGGCGCTGGACTAGGCGCCCGCATTGTTTCATCACCCGCTAGTGTCGTCAAATACCTGGGTCTTGGGCTCTTACCTCAAGCTGGTGTAGCCATTGGCTTAGTGACAATCGCCAATGCCTCTTTCCCTGAGATTGGATCCCAATTAATGACGGTTGTCCTTGGCGGTGTGGTCTGTTTTGAAATCATTGGGCCTTTTACAGCCAAATATGCCATCCACAAAGCTGGTGAGGTTAATCAAAAAGTTGTGTCATAGTCACAAGGCGATAAAAATACAATATAAATATGTAATGGAGGGGTAATGATGAAACTGCTTATTCTGATACTGAACAAAACAAACCGTATGGAAGACGTTTTACACAAATACAATGAGATCGGGATTAAAGGCGCAACTGTCATTGACAGTATGGGCGTTGGTCGCACTATGAGTGAACACCATAGCAACTCCAATTTTGCGATGATGTACTCCCTACGCAAGGTGATTGATGGCGGTCGACCCTATAATAAAACAATTCTATCTGTTATTGATGACAACTTAGAACAAGCGGCTTTTGATGGCGTTAATGAAGTGCTTGGTGATCTTCATCAACCAGGAATGGGCATTATGTTTACGGTTCCAATTGATGGCGTTTCTGGGCTCCCCAAAACCTATTATAAAGAAGACTAATATTAACTAACTATAGGATCACAAAGCAGAGCGTATCAAATGATAGGCTCTGCTTTTTACTATACTTTACTTTACTGCAAGATTGTGCTCCCCTGTAGCATTTATCACCTTAAGAGTTTCGTCTATCCATCTTTTTAGTTAGAAAATAAGGCTGTTTTGTTGGTTGATAGATTCAAGCCCACTCTAAAAGTTCACACGCGCTGCAGGTATTTTTGAATTTCTATGTAATCGTGACCTTAATACGATAAATTTATACCGATTAGGCATCTAAATTTCATCATTTATGCTTTGCTTACTCATTCAATAATGGTAAGATGTTCGTAGATTATTTAGGCATATCTGTTAGGATATTTTTTGGAAGATTTTCCACAAGCCAATTTTCATAGTTTAAACAAATATTGCGCATTTTTACTTGCGCATTTTAGTTTGCAATTTTGCAAATAATACCCTAAGTAATTTTCTTTTTGATACCATATTGCTTTTTAGGAAGAAGGGTTACTCATGATTTATGTCGGCATCTTGATTGTTTCAGGGATCCTTGGTGGCCAACTTGCGAAACTACTAAAGGCACCTTCTGTGACAGGCTATTTGTTAGCAGGTATTGTAGTTGGTCCCGCTGTGTTGAACATTGTTGATAATGCATCATTAAATCAAACGTTTATTTTTAGTGAAATCGCACTGGCAATGATTGCTTTCACAATCGGTGCAGAATTCAACTATGGGAATATAAAAAAGCTGGGTCGTGATATCTTCATCATTGCCATAACTCAAGCCTTGGTTACCTTTATATTCGTATTTGGTGTTTGCTACTTCTATTTTGCCAAAAGCTTATCTTTTAGTTTACTACTTGGTGCCATATCCTGTGCCACAGCCCCCGCTGCTACAGTCATGGTTATTAATCAATATCGCGCAGATGGACCACTGGTCCGCACCATCCTACCTGTTGTAGCCATTGATGATGCAATCTGTATTATTGTGTTCGGGATTGCCGTGTCACTGTCAAAAACAACACAGAATCATGAGACCCTCTCATTAATCCATATGATTTGGGAACCCTTCATTGAAATTTCGGGTTCACTATTACTCGGGGGTCTTGTAGGTATTCTATATAGTTTGAGCCACCGCTTCTTTCAGCGCGATGAAGACACACTTATTGTCACGTTTGGTTCAGTCATACTAACTTCTGGAATTGCCGTGTATTTTAACTTCTCATCATTACTTGCTTGCATGATGGTTGGTGCCGCTGTTGCGAATCTTTTACGTGACCGCAAACGTATTTTCAATATGGCTGAAAGATTTTGTCCACCTTTTTATATTTTATTTTTCACAATAGCAGGAGCTACCCTCCACCTTAACGAATTAAGACATATCGGTATGCTAGGCGTTCTCTACATACTTACACGAACGATAGGGAAAATATTAGGCTCCGCTTTAGGTGCTAAGGCGGTGTCCGCTTCACCTAACATTGTCAAGTATTTGGGATTAGGCCTTCTGCCACAAGCTGGTGTGGCTATCGGACTTGTTACAATAGCGAATGCTACTTTTCCTGAAATAGGATCACAACTGATGACCATCGTGTTGGGTGGCGTTGTATTTTTCGAAATTCTTGGACCGTTTAGTGCTAAATACGCACTCCAAAAAGCCGGTGAGATCAACCAAAGAGGTGCAACACAGAATTAATCTCTAAAGTTCTAAAATCATAAAACGGAGGGATAAAATGAAACTGCTCGTTTTGATACTAAACAAAACAAATCGCTTGGAAGATGTCCTGCACAAATTCAATGAAATCGGCATTAAGGGCGCCACAGTCATAGATAGTATGGGTGTTGGTCGCACCATGGCAGATCACATAGACAGCTCGAATTTTGCTATTATTTACTCTCTCCGTAAGATGGTTGATGGTGGTCGACCTTACAATAAGACTATTTTATCCGTCATTGAAAACGACCTTGAACAAGCTGCTTTTGATGGCGTAAACGAAGTGCTTGGCGACCTCCACCAACCGGGGATGGGAATCATGTTTACACTTCCTATCGATGGTGTTTCCGGCCTCCCCAAAACCTATTATCAGGAAAATGAGTAGCTTATTTCGTTTATAATTTTAATCTAAACAGGCAGGGCTTATCTGAATAGGCTTTGCCTTTTTTATTTAGATTACCAAAATATATCGAGGTTTTATCGCTTTTCCTCTAGCATTAGACTATTATACAGTATACAATAGACTTATTATTTATTGTGGAGAGGTGTTGGCATGTTACAAATAATAGGCATATTACTGGCTTTCAGTATGATTTTGATTTTAGTCAATCGCAAAGTCGCATTAGGTTATTCATTAGTTGCAGGGGCTATTGTCGTTGGTGCTTTTTCTGGTTTAGGTGTCAAAGGTATTGTCACGACCTTTGCAGATGCCTTGGTAGATCCTATCACGATTCGCTTAGTTGCAGTACTTGCATTAATCGGCGTCTTGGGACATACCATGCAAAAATTGGGTGTTTTAAGTAAATTGGTAGCAAGTTTGAACAAAGTCTTGCGTAGCCCTAAGTTGACGATCGCCGTTCTACCCTCTATTATGGGAACTTTGTTAGTCACTGGCGGTGCCATAATGGCGGCTCCCTTAGTCGATGAAGTTGCTGATGACCTCGCACTCAGTAAACCGAAGCGAGCGGCAATCAATCTTATGTTTAGACATGCGTGGTATTTCGTCTATCCACTAATGCCCGTTTTTATACTTGTATCAGAAATTGCCAACATTGATACGTTTGATTTAATCAAGATTCAATGGCCTATGACGGTTACGATGGTTGCCATTGGGTATTGGATGTGGATCCGTCCAGCCCACCCCGTCGTTGAAGTATCCAAAGAAAAGCCGAAAATGGCCGACATAGGTACTTTCATTAAATATAGCGCCCCTTTATGGATTAGCTTGAGCCTAGCTTTAGGACTAGAGAAAGTGGATTGGACAAACCTTGGTATGAGTGCCTCGGCATCTTCCTCATTTACGAGTATGGTCTTCCCTCTCGCGCTATGTCTCGGTATCTTAGCCGCTGTTATCCTTGGTGATAAATCCGATGAATCAATTATGACAACTATTCGTAAAGGTATTAAAATTGAAATTATTTTCAGTGGTGTCGGGATTATGATCTTTAAGGGCATGGTCGGACAATTAACGGTTCTCAATAGTTTGGTTCTATCCTTCCTTGAAACGGGTATCCCATTATTCATTATATTTATTACCCTCCCATGGCTCACGGGATTTCTTAGTGCGTCTACAACCTCAGCCATTGGCATTACGCTACCTATCCTAATGCCTGCACTCGCTTTGAGTGATAAACCTATACCCTTGATTATGTTGCTCTATTCCTCTGCTTTCCTTGGCTACTTGGTTTCACCTTTGCACCTCTGCCAAGTTTTAACCTTGGAGTACTTCAAAGTTAAAATATCAGATCTCTACAAAGAGTATAAATTGATTATACCAGCCACCTTTATCGTCTCTATAATCGTTTACTTCATCGTTCGATAGACCTATTTAACTAGGCGGATCTAATCCGCCTTTTTCTTTACATAATTTTAGATACAATAAGCGATTATCCCATCTTGCCCCCAGCACCTGTTTAGGACTAAGCGAATAAGCTTGGTTTGCAACATCACTATCTAATAAAACACGTCTGCGTTAAAACAGCTAAAACGCACTGTAAAACCCATTATTCGATTATTCCCTAGCTAATAGCGTATACTATTTAGCAATTAATGTGTGTTATTTGTTGTTTAGCCCTTTGCAATATGATAAAATGAGAACGAATTTAATAGATGCACACTTAAAACATTAATCGTATGGAGGAAATATTGATGACAGAACATCTCAAACCTTATACAAAACCCGAAGGTTACACCCTGAGGAACCAGGTCAAAGCCCGTCGCTTATTTGTTAATCCAAGTCGATCAACGTTGCGTGAATGGGCCTCTAAGGATGAAATTACTACTGAGTATGGTAGTTCTTCCTACATCACCCAAATCCGTTCAAGGAGCGCTGATAAAACGTATATCGTCTCAGAGAAAACGATTACTGGAGTCTTTCAAACACCCTGGACGACGAATCAAGCGGCAGCTCTTCAGGACCAGGTACATCGATACCTTGAAAAAAGGGATGTCATTCAAATTGACCGAGTAATGGGTAATTCTGATCGCCAATTAACCCTCCGTCTCTATGTTACGAAACAGTATGCCCGGGTCGCTATGATGTTTACCAATCTGTATTATGAACCTTTAGTTGCTCAGGCGCAAACCCCTGATTCACATATTGACTTCATCACCGTAATGGTACCGGAGCTCAACACCCAAGACCGTAAGATTTTTGCCGATGTAGATCAGAAAGTAACCTACGTTACAGGGTCAGATTATTTTGGAGAAGCTAAGAAATCTTTCCTCCGTCAAGCCATGTTTTGTGCTAAAGAATGGGGTGGCCTCGGTTTCCACGCTGGCTCGAAAGTGTTACGTGTTAAAAACGCCAATAATGATATTAACGAATATGGCTTCATTATGTTCGGTCTCTCTGGGACTGGTAAAACAACTTTGACGCTTTCTGATCACAACTTAGTTGGTGAAGAAGAATCCATTATCCGTCAAGACGATGTCATATTGATGATGCCTGATGGCTATTGTTATGGAACAGAAGCAGGGTTCTTCATCAAAACTGATGGTTTAGACGAACGGCAAAGAATCCTTTACCAAGCCGCAAAATCGCCAGATGCCGCTTTCGAGAATATTATGGTCAATGAAGAAACTGGTGTCGTCGATTTTGATGATAGCACCTTAAGTAATAACCAACGTGGCGTATTGATGCGTAAAGATATTCCTGGTATCAAAGATCAAATTGATATTAATAAAGCAAATAAAATTATTTTTATCACAAGAAGAAACGATGTTATGCCTGCCTTAGCCCGTCTAAATGCTGAACAGGCTGCCGCATTCTTCATGCTCGGTGAATCCGTAGAAACTGGAGCAGGAGACCCCACCAGACGTGGCCAATCCATCCGCTCTGTGGGTACCAACCCCTTTATTGTTGGGCAAGAGGCTGAAGAAGGAAACCGTTTCCTCAAAATTCTAAAAGCGAATTCTGATATGGAATGTTATTTATTAAACACAGGTCGTGTTGGAACCTCCTATGCCTTTGATACTGAGGGGAAAAAGATTACAGTAGAAATATCAACAGGTTTGATGCGCGAAATCGCCCGCAATACAATCACTTGGGAACGAGATCCTTATTGGGGTTATGAAACTGCTATCTCAGCACAAGGCGTTGATTTAACGGGTTATGATCCTAAAGAATATTTTACAGAGGAACAATACCATATTCTTAATGATCGTTTAATGCAAGAGCGTAGCGAATGGCTTCGTCAGTTCCCTGGTCTCTCCCACGATATCATTCAGTCCATCTGTGAGTATTAAATCTATAAATTTAGTTACCAAAAAAGAATTTTACAAATACAAAAAAGGGCAGGCACGAGACCTGCCCTATAATATTAATAAATATTCCGCCATACACGCTACCTTTAAAACCAAAACAGCGTATCGCTCAAACGATACGCTGTTTACTATTTTACTTAAAGAATTTTGAATTGTGGAATTCCATCAAATATTACTTCTGGTATAAAACCTTACCATCAATCATCGTCATCATGCATGAAGTAAGATTGCAGAAAGGATGTCCGTTCCACATAACGATATCTGCATCTTTACCCACTTCAAGGCTACCAACCTTCGAATCAATTCCTAAGAATTTAGCTGGATTCATCGTTACACATTTAAAGGCATCTTCTTCACTCAGTCCAGCACGCATGGCTAAACCGACATGAACAGGCAACCAACGCGTTCCGCCAGCAACATCGGTTTGAATACATACATTAACACCTGCTTCAACTAAAACGGCTGGTGTGTCCATACGAACATCCCAAAGCTCCTGTTTAGAAGGACCCATTAATAATGGTCCAACTATAGCTGTAACCCCTTTTTCTGCTAAGAGATCAGCAACACGATAACCTTCAGTACAATGCTCAATTGAGTAGCGAATACCGAATTCTTCGGAGATACGGATAGCCGTAACAATATCATCTGCGCGATGAGCATGAATACGAGCAATCATTTCACCAGAAAGAACTTTGTTAATCATCTCTAATTGGAGATCACGATCAGGTGCAGGTTTGCCATCGGCCTTAGCTTGTTCAATTTTATTTGCATAGTTCTGAGCTTGAACAAAAGCCTTGCGTAGAACAGCAGCATTACCCATGCGCGTCATTGGCGCTTTCTTTTGGGTACCATAAACACGCTTAGGATTCTCGCCTAAAGCGAATTTCATTCCTTCAGATCCAGGATACATCATCTCTTCAACAGTACGACCACGAAGCTTTATTGCAACACCAGTACCACCGATAATATTTGCCGAACCAGGTCCTGTATACACAGAGGTAACCCCATGATTACGCACTAACTCAAATGCTGGGTCTTGCGGATTAATAGAATCCATTCCCCTTACTTCTGCTGTAATCGGTGCATTCATTTCATTAAAATCCATTACCATTGGAACGTTAGGCTCACCCCAAAGTCCAATATGGCTATGTGCGTCGATGATTCCAGGTGTTACCCAATTGCCTGTTGCATCAATAACTTGTGCATCGGATGGAACAACAACATTTTGTCCAATCGCTACAATTTTGCCGTCTTCAACGAGTACGGTGCCATTTTCAATAATTCCATTGGTGACGGTATAAACCTTGCCACCTGTAATTGCATACTTCATTTCTCTCTACCTCCATCTAATTAAATACTCTTATAAACTTCTAACAAAAAGTTCATTCTCCTGCTTAATAGAAAATTTTTTTCATCTTTCTATTATTCCAAGTCAAGAAGTTACGATTTGCTAGAAAATTATAAGTGGGTCCGTTAGGAAAACAACTATTAATCTTCACAGCTTTTCGTGTCTAAAACCTCAATCTTTATCAACAGTATGATATTCTGTTGATAAATAGGTCATATTTAGGGCCATATTTGTGGTATCACCCTTCACATTAAGCAGACTTGTGCACAAAATTCGATTCTTGCTATCAGAAAAGACGTGGATCTTTCTCGTTTGTTAAAATAATTGTAGTCCAATTAAGGTGTGAACTTTTTTAAAATGATCTTTCATCAACAGCAATTAAAGCTTGACGCGGGCAACTTTCAATACAGGGATATACCTCCCTAGCTTGTGGCGTTGGCCGTTCCCAAATCTGGTATTGTTGCTGTTCATTCTTTTGCACGCTCGGGCAATTGGACCATTCACATTGCCAGTGAAACAGTTCCTTACAGTCTTTGATGCTAATTTGAAGGCTACAATGGCTTTCACCACAGCTCGCCTTACATGCCGTCAGACAGTGGCCACAAAGAATACATTTCTGATAGTCCCACTTAATCACAGTCATGACCTCGGCTCGGCAATGCTTGCAATAGCCGTTCTAACTTCTGCATCAGTATTGTAAAATTATAAGGCGTGAGCGATTGGGCGCCATCTGAGAGTGCCTGCTCTGGATGGTTATGTACTTCGATCATCAGCCCATCTGCCCCCACCGCTGCTGCTGCTAATGATAAAGGTTCCACCAGATGCCAATGGCCACTGGCATGGCTAGGGTCTACAATAATCGGCAGATGGCTGCGTGCTTTGATGACGGGTATAGCGCTGAGATCAAGTGTGTTGCGTGTGCTCTCAGAGAAGGTTCTAATCCCTCTTTCGCAGAGTACAATTTGACTATTACCTTTTGCTGCAATATACTCTGCCGCATTAAGCCATTCACTGATTGTGGCACTCATCCCACGCTTCAGTAATACGGGTTTGCGCTGTTCTCCTACGGCTTGAAGTAGCGCATAGTTCTGCATATTGCGCGCTCCAACTTGGAGCATATCCGCATATTGCACCACCCGATGCACCTGTTCAACCGCAACAACTTCAGTCACGATAGGTAAACCCGTTGCTTGTCTTGCCTCCACTAAATACCTCAGTGCTTCTTCACCCAAACCTTGAAAACTGTAGGGCGAAGTTCTTGGCTTATAGGCACCGCCGCGAAGCATTGCCGCTCCGCTTTCTTTTATCGCCTGTGCAATTTCCAAAACCTGCTGATGATTCTCTACAGCACAAGGCCCAGCTATCACCACAAATTTTCCATCGCCAATAACTACAGGGCCCACTGTAACCGTTGTATGCTCTTCTGGAAATGCCCTGCCGACTAATGATCGTGGCATTTCCGCTATAGTCCGCTCAACTCCAGACCATGACGTTACATCCAATGCCGTTAGAGTGGCTGATTCCGCATCAATTTCAAACAGAACTCTTTCGCCCCTTTTTGAGCGTTGGTAAGCTAGCTGGCCTTCATTGAGTCGCTGTTGAACCGCTTCAATTTCAGTGTTATTGGCTTGGATTGACATAACTAATACCATAATCCTTCTCCCTTGAAGTTGTTTCAAACACAAAGCCCGACGTGATCGCCAGGCTTTGTGAAGTCTATATGATCGAAACGATTTCTATCTAAAAGCTCTCCATAATCTTTTTAGCAATCTCTGTATAAGTATTACCCTGTTCATGGAGCTCAATAATATTAATTCTATCCTTCTTTGGAATATAGACATAGCCATCATTTGCGACAAAACCCCAAGCTCGATATACAGGTCCTGTTGGTACACCACTTCCGACTGCAAAGTAATCATAAGTGCATCGTTCGCGCAAATCGTGCTCTTCTCCTACCGTTTGAATCAGCTCATGCCATAAGTTGTTATCTGGAACCTTACTATAAGGACCGATATATGGGCAAATTTCGTTTTCAATGGCAAAGCCACTTTCGTGTTCCTTCATGAGTTGGACAATCGCATTTATGACATTAACACAGATCGTATATGCGTTCTCTGGATAATCTCCATCAGCTGGTGAAGTGCTATACTTTGGCCACTCAATCATACCTTCAATTTTAGCTAAAATTTCATCTTCAGTGCTGCCATTTCTAAACTCATTATAGTAATAGTACACTTCTTTATCCGTACTAGAACGGAAATTACCTAAAGAAATATTGAAGTAACCAAATGATGATACTCGGGGACTGGCTGGATCCTGGGTTAAATAAACCGTATAGTATCCCTTCGCTTTATTGATATACCCCAGTAAATGGAGTCTGTCGTTAATGTGATGTCGCTGAACCAACCGATTGATTAATTGATAAGATAACAATAAATTCTGACGTGAATTCGGGTCATCGGCTAATGATCTCATATATGCTCCTCCTGATTTTTATAATTATATTTTTAATTCGTCATACATTGCGGCATTCCTGCCTAGGTAGGCAAATTCTGTTTACCACTTATGGAGCGGATACGAACGCCATAAACAGCAATCCCCAGAACATCTTCAGCAGTAAGGGGCTTCAGCTCAAAATCACAATAACGTTCAGTGAGTCTGGTTAAGACCTCTGCTTTATAGTTCCCCTCTTCTAGAAGGAAGGGTTCCCCATAGGCAATGACACTGCGATAATAACAAGAAAACTTACAGGCAATCTTAGCGGTTTTAATGGCAACGATATCATCTACTTCTAAACAAACGCTATCGGCGATGGCCAACGCGCCCAATTTGCGACCTTCTTTGGCACTGTGAAAATATAGTGTTTCATCAATAAGGATAAAATTGAGTGGCACAATATAAGGCTCTCCTTCAGCAATAACACCTAAACGCACCACCTGAGATTCTGCTAATACCTTTAACGATTCCTGATGCGTCATCTGTCGGTCTTTGCGTCGCATCTCCATATTTAACTCTCCTACTGTTGCTGATTGTTCAGGTAAATCATGCCATCAGGGTGAATGCCTGCTTCAAAACGTTGTACTTCTTTTAAGGATGCTACATCAATCACCGAAATATCATTGGTTTTGTTATTCGCTACGTAGACTAATGTTCCCTGAGGATTAACAACGGTTCCACCTGGCCAAACCCCAACTCGAATCCGCTTAATTTCACTCATTAACTCAGTATCAATAATTGATAAGTCTCCGGACTCCCGATTTGGTACAAAGACAAGTTTTCCATCTGGTGTGAAAATTAAGCGAATCGGTAACGCGCCCACTCTAATTGTTTTCTTGACACTATAATCTTCAAGATCGTAAACACATACTTCATTGTCATGCTGATTAGCCACATATAATAGGGTGTTTTCCGGATTAACCGCGGCGCCCTCAGGACCAATTCCTACAGGGAAATGTGTAATAATCTGCTCTGTCTCAACATCGATAAGCGTAATATTATTTGAACCAATATTCGGGACTACAATCTTTTTATAGTCTGGTGTAAAATAAATCATATGACTCTTATGTTGATTCGTAACCATTGTTTTTCGAACTTGATAGGTTTCAGTATCAATAATAAAGACTTTGTCGGAGTAGGTAGCCGCAATAAATAGGGATTTACCATCAGGGGTAACCCCTACACCATGAGGGAACTTGAACGCATCATGACCTATTCTGGTGATCTCGACCATATTAACGGTATCAATTACCGAAATTGTATTGCCTCCAGCATTCGTTACGTAGGCAATTTTACGATCTGGACTCAAATCGACTTCATGAGGGTTGATTCCAACTGGTATCTTACTTACGGTCTCACCATTTGCAACATCGATAAAAGAAACCGTATGCTCATCTTTGTTAAGGACTATTAAATAATCGTTCATAGGTATACTCCCTTTTAATTATTATCACTATAATTATAACATATTTGCATAGAATTTATATCAAACTTGTGTATTACTTTTGCACCTTTTGGAAACAGTGTTTTAATGTAACGTCTCTGCTCCTTCAGCACTCATCAAAGTCACATAAATATCATTATTATTGGCTACCCAATAATTAGCAATAAACTACTCTTTCCCCAACTCAAAAGCTTGTGGTATAATTACCATGATTATCACCACTCAATGAGGAGGAATCATTATGGATGATAAAACCAGGAAAATTACCCCACCAAAGAAAAAGAAAAAAAGTAGTGGTAAAGCCAAACGCATTCTATTAAGAGTATTGTTGGTTTTACTTGTTATAGCTGTTTTAACCGGAATTGGTGTTGGTATCTATGCTTATCAAGTCATCTCTACTGCACCCACTCTTAATCCTGACGATCTTAAACCCGTACAAACTTCTTTTGTTTACGATGATCAAGGGGAAGTATACACCTCTTTTCACGCTGAACAGGATCGAATCGTCATTGACTATAACGATATCCCTGCTAACGTCATAAATGCTTTCGTGGCTATTGAAGATGAAAGATTTTGGACTCACCCAGGTGTAGATTTACGTGCACTAGCACGGATCGCCTATAAGATGGTTACTGGTCAGCGCGTTGAAGGCGCTAGTACGATTACCCAACAACTCTTAAAAAACACCGTTTTAACACCAGCCAAAACCATCAAACGCAAACTACAAGAACAATGGTTGGCACTAAAGCTCGAACGCATGTATACCAAAGAAGAAATTTTAGAGATGTATCTCAATCACGTTTTCTTAGGACACTACGCTTATGGTGTTGAGGCTGCCAGCTATATGTATTTCGGTTGTTCAATCACAGAAGTCAGTTTAGCCCAAAGCGCACTACTTGCGGCTGTGAACCAATCCCCCAATTATTGGTCACCCTATAATAATCTCGAGGGTGCTACCGAGAGGCGTAACTTAGTTCTATCGTTGATGCTCAATCAAGGATATATTAATGAGGATGAGTATCAGCAAGCGCGCAATGAAGAAGTTGTACTGATGGGCGCCACACGAACCGATGATCAACCCTATCCTCAATTTACTTGGCATATGAAAGAAGTCGCTAAAGATGTTTTAGTCGAAAATGGTGTCTGTGCGGATGGTGCGGAAGCGGATCAAATGATTTTTGGTGGCGGATTACATATCTACACGACCCTCAATCAAAAAATGCAAGCGGCTGTTGAAGCTTCAATCGTAGAAGTTTTAGAAGGCGTAGGCGAAGAAGAAGCAGATGGTGTAATGGGACCTCAAGTAGCTGCTATGATTGTTGATCCGACTACAGGTCAAGTTAAAGCGGCCGTAGGCGACCGAGATATCACCCAGAACGGACTTAAGCGCTATGCCCAATCCTTTGTACCAACTGGCTCCAGTATTAAGCCAGTGCTCGATTATCCACTTGCACTTGACCAGAAAGGCTATACCGCTGGGACAGTTATTGATGACGCACCTGTCAGTTATGATAATTACGGATCGGTTTACCGCCCCCTAAATTACCATAGGGAATTCCTTGGTTTAGTAACCGTTCGCATGGCACTGGTTCGCTCATTAAATATCCCTGCCGTAAAAACCTTTATGGATGTGGGGATTAATGAAGCAATCGCTTTTGCGCATCAACTGGGCATTAACAGCACGATTTATCCCTATCCCTCATCTGCATTAGGAGGCTCAGAGATGAATCTCGAAGAGATGGTACGCGTTTTTGGTGTGTTTGCTAACGAAGGAAAATTGGTCACTGCGATCAACAAAGATCAAGAATGGCAAAGCGTTTATATCACGAAAATTACCGATAGCAATGGCACAACTCTATACGAACCACGCATTTTCAGCAATAATGTTATGAAGGAATCGACTGCTTTTATCATGACCGACATTTTAACAGGCGTAGTAGACCGCTATAAGAATGCTCGGACAGTTGATCGCCCAGCTGCTGGCAAAACAGGAACCTCTCAAGGTTCACAATACACCTGGTTCATTGGCTACACTCCTGACTATGTGGGCGGCGTTTGGATCGGCCATGATAGCTATCAATACCCACCTGCATCTGGTGGAGACAATGATGTTCCGCTCTCAAAACGCAAATGGCTAGAACGCACGAATGCAACGGGGAGTTCTTGGGCAGCCCTAACTTGGGGAACCATGATGAATAAGGCCCTAGATGCTATCGAACAGCCAAAAGATGACTTTGAAAAGCCCAATAATATTACGGAGCCAATTATGATTAGTTCCAAAACAGGATTATTACCTGGCATGTATACGCCAACTGAATTCATAATACCCGA
>CAZVAO010000031.1:7551-20796 GCA_964625175.1 uncultured Clostridiaceae bacterium | reverse complement strand
CCATAATGCCTCAAATCGGTCGACACGGAGATCGACCACTACGCTATAGCAAGGTCGGAATAAGAAAGGTCGGTACGGAGACCGACCACTACGGTATAGCATGGTTGGAATGAAAACCGACCACTACATTTGCTACTGAACCCAAATCGTCAAGGCTTATTAATCAAGATTCTCACGTCGTGCTGGTGCACTCCTCGGAATGACAGGATAATGGCTGTTTAACCTTTTGACCTGTTAGCTTTAGCTTTTTAGCCTTTTCGCGATTTAGCCTTTAGCCTTTTAGCCTTTTACTCTTCTGCATTCACCCCATCACCTTTCTGCTTTTAAAGGCGCTGTATCATTTTTAACCTATTAAACCATTAAACTCTTAGACTATCACTCTTTCCCTTTCTCCTTTCCCCATTAAATAACCTCATATAAAAAGGGCCAACCCGCGGTTCACCCTTCATTTGTATTCATACTTTTTCTCATTTGTTGAGGTTCATTTAGGATTATAACCAGAAGGCAATCTCGCTCACCGAATTAGATAAATCTACAAATCAGGTAGTAAAGGCCCCATGATCCAGCAATTACACCTGCGTTATATAAGGTTGCCATCATTTTATTTCCTTCGGCTTGTCGAATTAAGTAGATATTAAAGAGCGAAAGAAAGACGCTCGACACACCGATCAGGATGCCATCAATACCTTCCGCATCGAAATAGGAAGCAGCCACGAGACCTAGTAAAAATGGCATATAGCCAATAATATAATCGATAATGGCCAGTTTGCTACTCACATTGATGCGTTTACCCCCATAGATCGCAATTAACCCTAAGTTAAAGACATTCGGCTGGAGGCGCAGTGTTTTGGCATTTTTTTTGCCTTGTTGAATATTGAAGATTTTTTTATTTTTCCCTTCGTGCGACATCTCTTCTCCGTCGATCCATAGACGATGGCGTCCTGTAAATAATGAAATTTCGACTTCAGCCTGCTTATGCGGTTTGGTAGGTAAGGTAAATTGATATTTCATAATACGACTCCTCGCAAAACTATTCTCGCCTAATTTTAGCACATGTCGCACTCTAACGGTAGCCTGACTTCAGTATCCTCCCTCCTGAGGTCAAAACAACTGGACTAGGCAATTAAGGTAAAACCATTCTCACTCATATCGTGGCGCCATACAAGGGCAAATAGATACTGCCATTTGCATTTTAGGTAAATATATATTATAATGCACGCAATTGAGAAAGCATTGAAGGGAAGAGTAAATTTGCCCCGACAGCCTAGCGAGCCGATGACAGTGGAAGTTCGGCCTGATCAGCAAATTGAAGAACACCCCTGAGTGGCGGCAGAAATCCTTATGTTATTGGAGAATAGAACCGCACGGCAGCATACCGTTATCTTTGCATCAGCATGACAGTGTTGATTGAGTGGTCTTTTAGACAATTTGGGTGGTACCGCGGAAGTTTGCCTTTTCCTTTCGTCCCTAGGGATAGTTAGGAAAGGTTTTTTAATTTTAAATTATAAGGAGGAAGCATGATGGAAAACGTTACACTGATCCGCGATATTTTTGATGACGCCGCTGTTTATCAGCAAGAGCCCATTACAGTAACTGGGTGGGTGCGCAGCAATCGAGCTTCCAAGAATTTTGGCTTTTTAGTCATCAACGATGGTAGCTATTTCAGTAACTTACAGGTTGTGTACGGTGCTGAACTCGAAGATTTCGAACAAATTAGCAAATTCAACATTGGGACTGCCTTAATAATTAAAGGGGATCTCCAATTAACACCTGGGGCGAAGCAGGCTTTTGAATTGCATGCTACAGAAATTATCGTGGAGGGCCTCTCGACTCCCGACTTCCCTTTGCAGAAGAAGCGTCATACCTTTGAGTATTTACGCACAATTGCCCACTTACGCCCCCGTACCAATACGTTTGCAGCCGTTTTCCGAGTGCGTTCTGTGGCGGCCCATGCTTTGCACAAATTCTTTCAAGATCAAAACTTTGTCTATGTCCACACCCCCATCATCACTGGCAGCGACTGTGAGGGCGCCGGTGAAATGTTCCGCATTACCACTTTGGATTTAGACGACCTACCGCGCACAGAAGAGCAGGCCATCGACTATAGCAAAGACTTCTTTGCCAAAGAAACATTTTTAACCGTAAGTGGTCAACTCAATGCGGAGGGCTATGCCCAATCTTTACGCAATGTCTATACGTTTGGGCCGACTTTCCGTGCTGAGAACTCCAACACCTCCCGTCATGCTTCTGAGTTCTGGATGGTTGAACCTGAAATGGCCTTTGCCGATATTAAAGATAATATGCGCATTGGCGAAGCCATGCTCAAATATCTCATAAAAGATGTTTTAGAGCGCTGCCCTGCAGAAATGGAATTCTTCAATAAGTATGTAGACAAAGGACTTTTGAAGCGTCTTCAAAATATATTAGATTCCGATTTCGGCTGCATCACCTATACAGAAGCGATTGAGCTTCTCGAGCAAGCTCCCGTTGAATTTGAGTTCCCCGTTTCATGGGGCATTGACCTCCATTCTGAACATGAACGCTATATCACGGAGCAGGTGTTCAAAAAACCTGTATATGTCATTAACTATCCTAAGGAGATTAAAGCCTTCTATATGCGCCTCAACGACGATGGTAAGACCGTTGCCGCCATGGATTTATTAGTGCCCGGGATTGGTGAAATTATCGGGGGGAGTCAACGTGAAGAGCGCTATGATGTGCTTGTGAGTCGCATCGAAGAAATGAATTTACCGCTGGAGAGCTACGAGTGGTATTTGGACTTGCGCAAATACGGAACTACCCGTCATGCAGGGTATGGCTTGGGATTTGAGCGCGCCATTATGTACTTAACTGGGATGTCTAACATTCGCGACGTGCTCCCTTTCCCACGAACACCGCGTTCTGCAGAGTTCTAATGATGAGGTTGATCGATTTAAGCCACACCCTGAGTAATGAGATGCCCTATTACCCAGCCGATGATGCACCTACCTTTCACCCCGTTTTTACATTTGCCCAAAATGGGGTCAATATGTTGCGAATCAGTTTTTCCACCCATATTGGCACGCATTTGGATTGTCCCTCTCATATGACAGATCAAGCTCTACATACGGATAACCTCTCTCTTGAGACATTTTATGGGAGTGCTGTGGCAGTGGATTGTCGCCCACATATGCAAGATGGCCTCATTATGGCGAGTGTCCTTGATGAAGTCGATCCGAATGCGGATCTGGATTATTTGCTTTTCTATACTGGGCATGATCAACTCTGGGGAGATCGCAACTATTTCAACACCTATCCGGTCTTTAGTGAAGAGCTGACCGCACGCCTCATTGCTTTACCGATAAAAGGTGTTGGATTAGATACAATTTCCGTTGATCCTGTTGACAGTGTCTCCTTTACTAATCACCGACGCATTCTCGGTGCTCAGAAAATTATTTTAGAGAATCTAACCCACTTGGGAACTCTGCTTGGTATGGATTTCTCCTTCATGGCACTGCCTTTAAAAATCGAGTCAGGCGATGGCTCACCTGTCAGAGCGGTAGCAATCACCGATCTCTAGCTTATGATTCGTAAATTCCCCCTAATTAGATTGCTTAAATTTAATCAGGTGGAATCAATCGTGAACAAAAAGGCGTTCCAGCATTAGATGCCGGAACGCCTTTGCTATTCTGATTTAACTAAGATAGGAAACTAACGGTAAAATCTAAATCTGTACGACCAACATCACCATAAGAATTGGTAATACTTTCAAGATCGATATCATAAACATAGGATACTTCTTTAACGTTATTGTTTTTCATTTTTGTGTCCTCCAAATTCTATTTTTGTGTGGTTGATTTAGTAAGGTTACAACCCGTTTTTATTCTGTTTTGATTAGGATATGAAGCTGACGGTAAATCCTGAATCTGTACGACCAACATCACCATAAGAATTGGTAATACTTTCAAGATCGATATCATAAACATAGGATACTTCTTTAACGTTATTGTTTTTCATTTTTGTGTCCTCCAAATTCTATTTTTGTGTGGTTGATTTAGTAAGGTTACAACCCGTTTTTATTCTGTTTTGATTAGGATATGAAGCTGACGGTAAATCCTGAATCTGTACGACCAACATCACCATAAGAATTGGTAATGCTATCAAGGTCGATATCATAAACATAAGATACTTCTTTAACGTTATTGTTTTTCATTTTTGTGTCCTCCAAATTTTATTTGTTTGATTGAATTAATAAGGTTACAACCCGCTCTTTTTATTCTATGCGGTGAGGTAACAAATCGTGAAGCTTGTAACTGTGCTGTTCGAATCGCCATAGATGTTGCCAATGTTCTCAAGATCAATGTTATAAATGTACAAATTGTTCTCTTTCACCTTAGCGTTATCTTGCATTCTAATCCTCCTTAGTAGACTGCCAGCCTTCTCTCTGACAGAGCAAAGATGTTGCGCACTAAACTTTTGGATACTGTATACAATACACATTATACTCGTAGTAGACTCGCTGTCAACCACTTTTCCCAGCTATTTATCTTGTTTTTTATTTTTTTTATTTGAGATGCATAAATCATTGTAACAACAACGTTTTTTTATTGATTAAATCGGGTATTTCATCTTATTTTAAATATTTATAGTTCAAAATCAGCTGCTTTTACTCAGATAGTTAGGTTGATAGCTTATAAAAAGCAGAGGCATTATTAAAGCGCCTCTGCTTCAAATATGAGTTTTTTAGACTATGTAAATCATAAGAATCCAGCAATATTAGAAACTAGGAGACCAGATCAACTGTCATTTTGATCATCCGATTCCCAAATCGATTCCCATCTTAAATACTTATTACAACGCAGTAACTGTACAATATAATTGCTATTCGGGTTATACTGTACTTTTCCACCATCACAGATGTGCTCCATGGCTAAGAGCTCAAAATCACTCGCCATACCAATCTCTTGTAATGGATTGGGTTTGCCAATATAGATATAATTCTTGCATCTTTCAGCACACTTGAACTCAATCACATCTCCAACCGCAATAACGTCTCGCCAACTTTTTTTACTTGCCATTCGTCCCTCCACATAATTATTTAACGTCACCCCATCCTAGGAATCAGATGGCTTTACCAATAGAACACCAACTACATATCCGAAAATATATTGTATCTATCATACTGCATATTCCATTGCAAGAGCATGAATTTCTCGGATTCGGTCGAAATTAGCCGAAAAGTGGTAAATAGATCACTATATGATGCTGGCACTAGCGATATAGTTTTGTGTAGGCTCCTTTTTCTAAATAAACAGGGACTTAGCCATAAAAAAATCACTGAATCCCATTATGGGACCCAGTGATTCACTTAGAAATTAGTTGTCAAATAGGACCTATTTAACGAATTCGGCAATGCGGTTTAGGCCTTCACCGATATTAGCGATCGAGTTGGCATAGCTCAGACGAACATAACCTTCTGCTCCAAATGCAGAGCCTGGAACCAACGCCACATAACAGTCTTCCAATAATGCATTGGCGAAATCCATACTATTATTAATCTTGTATCCTTTGATCTCACGACCGATTAGCTCTTTAATGTTCATCATAACGTAGAAAGCACCACCTGGCATCAGGCAAGAAACTCCCGGAATCTCGTTAATCGTTTTTACCATAAATTTGCGACGCTCATCAAACGCAAGACGCATCTTTTCAATGGATTCTGTTGGGCCCTGCAAAGCTGCTAGAGCACCTTTTTGAACAAAAGAAGTTGGATTTGATGTGCTGTGACCTTGTATTTTGTTCATCGCTGCAATAATCTCAACTGGAGCTGCAGCGTAACCCATGCGCCAACCTGTCATGGCATAAGCCTTTGACATTCCATTGATTACAACTGTGCGAGCTTTAATCTCTGGGCCAAAAGAGGCAATAGAAACATGTTTTTTGCCATCATAGATCAATTTCTCATAAATTTCATCGGCAATCACATAAAAATCATGTTCAACGGCTAAGTCTGCAATCGCTTTCATCTCTTCAGCTGAATAGATTGCACCTGTTGGATTAACTGGGCTAGAAAAGATAATTGCTTTTGTTTTTGGGGTAATTGCGGCTTTAAGATCATTGATGTCTAATTTGAAATCATTTTCTTCGCGACATTCTACATAAACAGGTGTAGCATCGGTCACTTTTACTTGCTCACTGTAGCTTACCCAGTAAGGGGTTGGCACAATAACTTCGTCCCCTTCTTCGCATAATACTAAGAAAGCATTGAAGAGTGGCTGCTTGGCACCCGTACCAACAATAATATTTTTAGGGGTATACTCTAAGCCATTATCTTTTAGTAATTTATCGCAAATGGCTTCTTTGAGTTCTGGAATTCCACTGGCGGTGGTGTAGCGTGTGAAACCGGAATTAATCGCATCAATCGTAGCGTCACAAATAAATTTAGGTGTATCAAAGTCTGGTTCACCCACACTAAAGTTAATGGCATCTTTTCCCTCACGAACTAAAACCTTATACTTAGCACTAATCGCCAATGTCATTGACGGTGATAAGCGATTTGCTCTGGCCGTTAAATTTTTCATTATAGTCCCTCCATAGCGTATTATGGTTATAGATTAGCATAATTCATCCGCCTTGTATACAATATCCTTTAGATAAATCACTTTATTTACACACATTCAATCCCTGAGTAATCGTAATCAAATCTCGACGCATTGCCTATCGTCTGAAATCAAGATGCCAATATCCTTTAGTGTCGCTCTAGACGATAAAGCGAACTATATATAATGTAGGACAAAAACCCAAAGAGTAATACGAATGCCCCTGTATTAAGATTAAAAGACGCTATGATTGTATTATAGAAGACAAAGGGTTGTCGTAATACATCCCAGCCATTGGCCTTAGAAAAAAGACCAAGGTAAATTCCATAACTGCTCAGCATACTCCAAAAAAGCACAAATAGAGTTCCCAGAAAGCGTCCAATTTTAGTGGCGATTCTCTGATGAATCGGATATAGTTCATAGAACATTAAGAGGATCCCGATCCACATACTGAGCAAAATAATAACTATTTTATACCAGGATAGCAGATCAAGATTTGTCCCAGCCGTAGTCCAAATTGCCCAACTTTGAGGAATATGGATCACCGTCGTAAGCAGGTAGGGTGCATTGAGGTAAAACAACGCCCAAATTACCCATAGAAAACCATTGATCACGAGCGAAAATTTGCCTCTACCCTTACGACAAAGTAAGATGAGGGCCATTATCGGAATCCACGCCAAAAAAATACGCCACCCCAAAAAGAGTAGGTCAATGCTCCCTTTCTGGATATACTTCAACACCAATAGTACAGCCACCAACACCGTGTAAAATGCTAAACGCGATAATTGTCGAACAGAGGGAAGATAGGCACGCATGGAATCAACTCCTTAGATAAGGATAGAACTTTCATTATGTAAACTGCATATTTAGTATTTTATCATAGTTCTATTATTTGCAGCATATCTTGATTAAGATATCTCTAGATATTTGATTCCCGCTGATGTATAAGACAGAAAGTGACAGGGATTGCTGTGTTAACAATGATTGAACGGCTGTTTTATTATTCAGCTGGTTACTAACGGTTTTTCTTAGGGCACTGCGTTCGAGCTCTGACCAACGGATACCTGTCCCGCTTGTTTCTTTTCCGCAACAGCCAGAACCGTCCCTGGTGTTTCACCTTTCCAACGTTCCACCTCCTCTTAAGCTATTTGTCATTCAGCAATTAAGCCTTTTTGCCGTTTAAATCCGATCCCAGAACAACGGATACCTGTCCCCAGTGTTTCGTTTTCGCAACAGCCAGAACCGTCCCTGGTGTTTCACCTTTCAGCAATTAAGCCTTTAAGCCCTTTTGCCATTTAACCCTTTTAAACGATTAGACCCTTAACTCTTTCTTCTTTCCCCTTTCGGCTGTTAGCTGTTAGGAGCTAGCGGTTGGAGGTGCTGTGCATCGGAGCATTTTTAACCCTTTTAGACTATTAGACCTTTTACACTATTCTCCATTCACCTTTCTTCTTTCCCCTTTCCACCCTTCCAACATTCCACCCTTCCACCTTTCCTCCATTCCAACGTTCTCTACGTCAACAAGAAAAACCCGCCCATTGCTGAGCGGGTTTCCTTAATTAATCTTGTTTGGCGTAATAGTGTTGATGATACTCCTCCGCTCGATAGAATTGACCCGCAGGACGAATCAGTGTCACGATTGGGCGATCATATTTCCCACTATTGACTAAGTCAGCTTTTGATTGCTCTGCCAATGCCAATTGTTCTTCGCCATGTGCAAAAATAACGGCTCGATACTGGCTCCCTGTGTCGCCTCTTTGGGCATCCCAAGAGGTTGGATCGTGGTGATCCCAAAATAGTTGGAGCAGGTCCTGATAACTTACGATTTCATCATCAAATGTCACATGAACCACTTCGACATGTCCTGTCTTATCTGAACACACCTCTTGATAAGTAGGATCTGCATCATTCCCGCCCATGAAACCAACCGCAGTGTCAACGACACCGTCTACCTCAGCATATAGTGCCTCGGTATGCCAGAATCAACCACCGCCAAATGTAGCCAATTGATATGCCATCGTCATTCTCCTATTCTGTCTTTCCTGTAAAATGGAACTCGCGCAATTTCATAGCCGGCAAATAGGTGTTCCCAATAAGAGAAGGAACAGCTGTGCGATCTGATGAGATGGCTTCAACTTTATTAAATGCTGCCAGAATACTCTCTGTAAATCGCATATTTTTAATAGCGCCAACGATTTTACCATCTTTCACATGGAAAACACCATCCCGGGTTAAGCCCGTTAACTGAGCTTGCCGCGGATTAATCACGTTCATGTAGTGAAAACGGGTAATGAGGATTGCGTCATCACTCTCAGCAATCATGGCCTCCAAAGATTTATCACCACCAGCCATGATAATATTCAAGGGGATTCCACCTCGTGCTGGCATATTAACAGAGTGTCCCGTCGTGTTCACGCCATCTGCCAACGCGGTTAAGGTGTCATAGACTAGCTCTCTCGCCACGCCCTGCGCGATAATCTCCACCTTCTGACGTGGATAGCCTTCCATATCAAAAGGTAGCGGTAGTGTATGAAGATTATGCCAATCATCTGTGATACTGATGCGCTCATCAAAAACCTGCTCACCAAGCTTACCGCTCAAGAAACTCATGCGCGCTTGCACACTCTTGGCACTAAAACCTGTGAAGCTCAAGTACATCATAATGTTGGCGACTGCGGCGGGTTCAAGAATCACCGTGTAAGCCCCTGGCTCAACTTGTACAGGATTTACATTCAGTTTCGCCCGCTCTAAGACTTGTGCAAAGATCTCTTTTACATCAATCTCACCGGGATTGCGCGAGGACAAGGCTTTGAATCCCGTCCCGCCTTGACCATCGGCGATCAGCACGGTTAGGCGCACGCTATTGGTGTGCACGAACCGCTTCACTCCCAAGCTGTTCCCATACGCTAGCTGCATATCTGTGTGCGTAAAGATCCCATAGGCTTGGTATTCAGGCGGAAGAATGGCCAGTGCCTCTTTTAATTGGAGTGCCCGCCCCTTTACGCCACAGGCTTGGGCTAATTCAGAACTATAGTGCTCCGCCTCAATGAATTGCGGTTCCCTTGAAGCAGGGGGTTGAGTTCCACCATCTGGTAGATAGGCCAAGTTTTCAACTGCTTCGGCGACCGTACGGCGCAAGCCCTCTTCGCTGTAATCGGTCGTGCGTTGTTCGCTACGTTTTTGACCCTGAATGACTGTGATGGTGACCGTTGTTAAATCCTCAAACACATTTTGGTGAATCGTGGAATTCGCATAGCGTGTTAGCCCTTCCGCATCACTATTGATCAATACCCGTACGTCATAGTTAGGGGCAGTCGCCACAATAAAATCAATGATCTGATAACACTGCTCCTTATTTAACATCTTCAACACCCACCTTCACTTGACGGAATAATGCAGGCGCACAGCCATGCCCCACATGAGCGACCTGCGGAGGCTCTCCCTTTCCGCAATTAGGCGTTCCATACATCACCCAATAATCACGGTTCGCTACCCCAGCACATGAATTCCAAAACTGTGGCGTAATACCTGAGTAAATAGGATTCTTGTAGATTTTACCGGTAAGCTTACCCTCTTTTATTTCATAGGCAATCTCCGTAGCGAATTGGAAGTTCAGGCGTCGATCATCAATACTCCATGATTTATTCGTTTTAAGGAATAATCCATCATCAACCTGCTCAATTAACTGCTCCAAGGTGAATTCGCCAGGCAAGAGATTGATGTTTGTCATACGCACAATTGGAATTCTGCCCCAACCCACAGCCCGCGCTGTTCCATTTGATTTCTGTCCAATCACTGGCGCGGTATCACGTGATGTCGTAAACCCTTGGAAGATTCCCTTGGTAATTAATTCTGTGTATTGCGCTGGGACACCTTCGTCATCATAACCAAACGTTCCTAAACCGCCAGGCACCGTCGCATCTGCAACAATATTGACGTGTTCCGATCCATAGCGAAAATCATTGATCATCTCTGGATTGAGAAAGCTCGTACCTGCATAACCAGCTTCATAGCCTAGCACACGGTCTAACTCTGTCGGATGTCCGACACTCTCATGGATCTGCAAATACAATTGAGTCCCACCAATAATCAGGTCATAGACTCCCGATGGACATACTTCGGCACTCAGTAAAGCGGCGGCTTCGCGTCCCGTTTCTTGGGCATGTTTAATGAAATCGAGAGATTCGATATATTCATACCCAGCTGTCGCGTAATTGCCACGTGAAGAATTGGGGTAACTGCGCACTTGCATACCTGACTGATCTGCAGCAAAGGCCTGGATACCACCGCCAGATTCAACGATGGTTTGTTCAATGTAGGAACCTTCCGTATCGGCGAAAATTTTCTCTTCCTTACTAAATCGCAAAAACCCAGTCGTACGAAATAAGGTTCCACCTTCACGCATTTTCGTTTCTGCTGCAAAAAGCAGGTCGATCTTATCTTTCTTGGAAACTGTAAATGGATCCACTTGATACGGGGACGCATACCGATCAATAATCACGGGTTTCGGCGATAATACTACAGGCTCTCGCTGTGCCATAGCACTTGCTTGGGCAATTTCGATTGCTTGCGCCGCGGTACGCTCCATATGATCGAAGTCTTGTGAAGACGCAAATCCCAAGGCACCCTCGACAAACACTCGAATACCATAACCATAGGTATGATCCGTCTCAAGTTGCTGTACTTGCAGGTTTTCAGTTGCAATGCGTTCTTCTATGGTGCGCACAATTCGCACATCTGCATAATCAACATGACAATCTTGTAAGTATTCCAAGATCTGAGCTATTTTTTTCTGCACAAAAAAACCCCTTTTCGTATGTAATAACTCTATATTTGACATGTATGAAGACTTTCCTGCCTTAAGAGTGGATTCGCTTGTGATTCTATTTGGTCTGGCTCGAATCGCTAGGAATGCCAGATTATAGCTTTCTCTTTATGCCTTGGCTGTTTTATGCTTTCGGATATGTGGTATAATGAGGCATCATAAAATTTGAGGTGATTAGCATGTTAGTTGCCGTTTATGCCGATGAGCAGGGTCAAGCATTCGAAGATGAGCGATTCATTGCTTTAGGACGCAGTGGCGATCGGATTGTTGAGATTAATAAAGCCGAATTCATTCCCTTGCCTCCAGGAGCTAGTTTAATGGTGATGCCAGATCGCTATCCCGTCGGCATTAGTCAAATGACTGGCAATTTTGCAATCATCTCCGACCGCGGTCATGCGGTTGCTGCCTTGCTACCTCAAGGATACACACGCACCTATTTGCCAGCAGCGATTGCCACCGACGCCAGTGCACAATTGCCTCTCTTTGGTTACACGGCTGTTGCCTGGCATACGGAAGAGAACTGTTTCTATGTGGCAGCGGTTCCCACAGATGCCCAACGTGAAAAATGGAATCCTTGCCACTACAACACGCCCGACTTAGCAGAACGCGTGGAACATTTGGTGCAACGTTTCCCCAACAACCCGATTATCAATCAAATCGCACATTGTTCTCTTGATTATAGTTGTTTTACGGCACAGAATATGTTTTATCACCGCTGGGAAGCGGGGATTCCTGTTTCTGGCCAGTGTAATGCCCAATGTGTTGGTTGCATTTCTGAACAAGTTTCAGAGTGTTGTCCCTCACCCCAACAACGCATTACTTATACTCCGACAGTCGATGAAGTAGCAGCGGTTATCCTCCATCACCTACAAGACGCACCAGATGCCATCGCTAGTTTTGGCCAAGGCTGTGAGGGTGAGCCGATGCTCCAAGCCTCGCTAATTGCTGCAGCTATAAAAATGGTCCGCCAACAAACACCAAATGGCATCATTAATGCCAATACCAATGCTGGATATACGGCTGGTATTGAGCAAGTCTGTGCCGCAGGCATCGATAGCTTACGCGTAAGCATGAATAGTGCTATACCCGCACACTATCAAAGCTATTTTCGTCCTCGCAATTACACACTGGAAGATGTTAAAAAATCATTAGCAATCGCCCGTAAATACGGTGTGTTTGTTTCTCTGAATTGGCTCACGACACCTGGCGTTAACGATACGGAACAAGAACTCAATGCTTTGATTGAATTAGTGCGCGAATACCAAATTGATATGATTCAAATACGCAATCTTAACCTAGACCCAGATCAATATCGCTTGATTTATCCACCCGTCTTAGAGGAACCGGAATTAGGCATTTTGAATATGCTTAATATCTTAGATGAGGAACTTCCAGGTGTATTAATCGGCAATTTCAGCCGTAGCACACAAGAAATCGCAGACTTACTGTAAAGATCTAGAGGACTATTAGATCGGCCGTTATTAATAGCCTAGCCGCAAATAGTTTTCGTTAACCCTTGCAATCACTCATAAACCTGTGTTATAATTCATTTTGCGACTTTAGGAAAGGTGGTGGAAGATGTGAAAAAAGATATTCATCCTGATTACAATCAATGCACTGTTACATGTGCTTGTGGCAACACTTTTATAACAGGCTCTACTGAGAAAAATATTCGAGTAGAATTGTGTTCCGAGTGCCATCCATTCTTCACCGGCAAGCAGAAGCTGGTTGATACAGGCGGACGCGTAGACCGTTTCAAGCGTCGTTTCGGTATCGAGTAATTACATTTCATGCACTTTAAAGGCAGAACATCAATGTTCTGCCTTTTTTGATTTTAAACAT
>CAZVAO010000031.1:0-7451 GCA_964625175.1 uncultured Clostridiaceae bacterium | reverse complement strand
AATGTCATATCGAGGTTAACTGGAATCGTCGCTGTTCCATCGGTTACATATACAGTCAAGTATTGATGAACCGGGTACGCTTGTCCATCAAACGCAGCATTTGATGTGAAGGTGAAATAGGTTTCATCTTCACTAATCTCCTGAATACCAACCGATAAAGTCGCAGGGCGCACCTCAACGGAAACAATCGTCAAAGCGTCGCCATTCAAATCATACGCCAAAGTACCTACCGATACGGTGGTATAGTTATCCAGAGCATCCAGCGTTATATGGTAAGTCTCTACTGGATCGCCTTTGGCAAGAGGCGCGAAATTCAATGAAATGAGCCCCGTCTTCTGAACTTCAATGTTCACATTGATATCCACCTCTTCCGTGCCATCTGAAATACGCACCACTAAATATTGAGTAGCAGATGAGGTGATATCCATCGAAGTAAACGTAAACGATTGGTTACCTGGATTGATTGTTTCAGTTCCAATATCAAATATGATAAATCCACGGTTGTTAATCGAGACAATGGTCATATCATCGCCATTAATATCCGTCGCTATTTCGGAAACATTAATGACCAAGTCCTGTTGCTCTAACACCCCGAAAATAACCGGATTACCTTTAGCCACTGGCGCTTCATTGTCACTAATTAGATTGGCGGCATTATTAATCGCTATAACAACATTCACTGCGATAATATTAGTGCCATCGGTTACCTCAACGGTTAAGTGCTGGGTGTTAAGGTTAGTCGTCATATCATTCGGCGTAAACGTGAATGATAGTTGATCGAGTGCCGTGTCCACCGTTCCGTACAAGATGTTGGGAAGGTGCTCCACACTCGCGATTGCCAAATCATCCCCATCAAACAGATCGGTATCTTCTGCCAGTTCTGCTACGTTAATGACTAATGGTGAGATGTCTAGCGTCTCGAACTCAACTGGATTAGCAAGTGCTACAGGCGGTAAATTGGGAATTATGACTTGCGCTAATGAGATTTCAATCTCAACATTTACCTCAATTATATAGGTGCCATCGGTCACTTCTACAATCATGTTTTGGGTAGCTGGTGTAGTGATATCCAGCGATGTGAAGGTCAAAGACAAATGATCAGATGCAACAACAGCGCTGCCGAAATTGGGCAACCAACCGTTATTTGGTGCGGTTGAAACAATTTCCAGATTGTCGGTTGTCACAAGATCCGTATCCTGGGCCAATTCCGCTACATTGATTACCAATGGAACCTGTTCAACTGTCGTGAATCCAACAGGGTCTCCCAGTGCTACAGGTGTCATGTTTTCTGGATTGGGCGTGACCATCGCTGTCGTAATATTGATTGTACGGGTTAGACCATCCCAAACGACCGTAGCCCCCGTGCTCTCACCCACAAAGCGCAAGGGAACTAATGTCCTGCTTGCAACGATTTGAGCTGGCACATCCAGCGCCATCGGCGTCGTAATGCCTGTGCCAAAATCGGTCACACTGGCTGCGGTTGAATTAACCTGTAATACAACTCGTTTTTCAGTATTTGTTCCAGTAATCATCTTTGTCGTGGGCTCATAGTCAACGGTCATATCCAGCCCTTCGAAAATAGCACGCAACGGAACCAATGTACGTCCCTCGACAATGACAGGTGGAACATCAAAAATAATTTGTTCTCCATCGATAAAGACTGTAATTTCTGCGGCCGCATTAGCAGGCAGGGCCAAGGCTAACACCACTATGATTATGCTCAGAAATAGTGCTTTTTTCATATACTTAACCTCCTCGGTTATACACTCAGATTTTTATGCATTTTCATCATAACACGGATATCTGATTCCGGCAATTTGAGGTTCTACACTGCAAAAAAACGCCAGAGCACACACAATCCTCTGTTAAGCGACATAGTAGAAGATAAGAAGAGGCCCTACCGAGAGGGTCTCTTCTTATTGGGATTCACGCTCTATTCTTCCTTCCTAGGGAATCCATATAGGTATATGCGGAATCGAAAAATCATCTATGAATATCTCAACATTAACATTTGTTGTCAAACTACCATCACTAACTGTTACCACTAAGTCATGCATCACTGTTTCACTCACATCATCTGGATTGTAAAGGAATGATCGCCCATCCGAAGCGATGGTCCATGTCCCATGTGGCACACTTAAACGCCTAGTCGCAACGTTTGCTATGGTCAGCGTATCCCCATTGAGATCTGTTGCCAACTCATCAGCGGTAATGGTGAGCATTATCGTGTCATAGGTGACAAATTCCACGGGGTCTCCCTTGGCCATAGGTGGTGAATTAATAGGGAAACCAATCATAATTGGTGAGATATTAATATACACATTCACATAAATATCATGCACGCCATCCGTTATGGTCACTGAATAATACTGTTGGACTGGCTTCACGATATTATTGGAATGGAATGTTAACGTCTTACCATCATGCGACAGGGTCATCGTCCCAAAACTCGCTAACCCCGATCGAAACGACACAATCGTCAGTTGGTCACGATTGAGATCCCAAGCTAGGTCATAAACGCCAATTACGAGATCCAGCTGCTCAAAAACACTGAATTGAACAGGATCAGCCGTCGGACTCGGCGGGTAGTTAATGATGACAGCCGTATTACTTATCGTAATCTCAACATGGACATCGATTGCATGGGTACCGTCACTGACCTCAACGGTCATGTATTGAACACTGGCTTTACTGATATCAAAAGGTGTGAAGGTGAAGCTTAACCCATCTGGAGCGATCTCCGTAGTCCCGTAGGAAACCCACAGGGCAGGGTATTCAATGTCTATAATCGCCAACTCATCACTTGTCCATGAATCATGGTCCTCAGCTAATTCGTCCACCCCCACTACCAAAGCGATAGTATCAAGCGTGGCGAACTCAACAGGATCCGCTAGAGCGATCGGCGGCAGATTAGGAAGTATCACGGTTGCAGGATTAATCGTAATCATGATATTGACGTCAATTGTGTAGGTTCCATCGCTCACTTCTATCACGCCATATTGGGTCTGTGGCGATGGCAGATCAACCGATGTGAATATAACGGTGAGTCCTCCTGGTGTGATTATAAAATCACCCCAATTGACGATATCTCCAACATAATGAACGCCCACGATTGTCAGTTCGTCTTCTACGATTAGATCATCGTCCAATGCAAGTTCAGAAATACTAATGGTCAGTGGCTCCATTTCGGTTGCTGAAAATAAAACTGGATTGGCCAATGCGGTTGGTGGCTCGTTGACTGGGTCTGGCATTTCACTCGATGTCGTCACGTAAACGGTACGTGTGGGACCGTCCCAATAGACACCGGCTCCTGTACTCTCAGATACAAAGCGCACAGGGACTAGGGTGCGGCTGGCAATTATTTGGGCGGGGACATCTAAAGTCATCTCTGTTGTAATCCCCGTGCCCATATCGGTGACACTGGCTGCAGTCGAATTCACCTGTAGCTCGATCCGTCTTTCGGTACTCGTTCCAATAATAATCTTTGTTGTCGGATCATAATCTACGGTCATGTCAAGTGCCTCAAAAATGGCGCGCAGGGGGACTAAAGTTCTACCCTCAATAATAATGGGTGGAACATCGCAGAATAACAACTCTCCATCAATGAAGATCTGAATATCTTCTGCTGCATTTGCTGGAAGGGCAATGGCCAATACCAATGCCATCATCAAGCTTAGAAAAAGTGCCTTTTTCATACTGCTCTACCTCCTCCTATATAGTTTCGCTTACCGTGATTATACTGTTATAATAACACGGATTATGGGTGACTGCAATTTGCCAGATATTGTAGATACAATGAAAACCTGTGTGCATATGAGTCTTCTCTTCTTCCAGGCACCAAATAGCTTTCACCTCATTTGGGCTATAAAGCACGTGTACACCGAGGGGTTTTTGTGACACTTCTGTCGCATTGGGGACTGTCCCCAACGCGACAAGAATTGGATAATTTTGCTAGGCTTCTGCGGCTGATGTGGTTCAGTGACGTATAAACCACTTGGTAATCGACGGACAAGCCTTGGGAAATAACAAAATAAATCATAAAGAGGCACCTTCTTATCTAAGGTGCCTCCTAGTGATTTGCGGTTGATTTAATTGTACAAAGAGATCATCAACGCTATATTTTCAATAATCGACCCTAGTATGGTAGCCAATCCTCTTTTTGCGTCACGGTAATTTCGACAGGAATGACCACACTTGCTCCCAAACCATCATCTACCGTAACATCTAAGTGTTGAATGGCCATCTCGGTCAAGCTAGCACTTGACGTGAAAACAAATGATTTACCATCCACTGCGATGACTTGGGTGCCTATTGATACGGTTGACGGCTGTACTGCGATCGAGACGATTACCGGGTCACCACGGTCAAGTTCTTTGGCTATTTCATCAACATTGACCGTACATGTCGCAGGTGAAGTATCCATCGCCGTCATATAGGTCATCAGATCACCTAATGGTACTGGGGCCATATTGATTGGCACCATGTCTCCTGTGCCAAGCGTAATCATATCCACATTGACATCAACTTCATTCGTGCCATCCGTAATACGAGCAACTAAGTGTTGTATTGAGTGAGTCAGCGGATTATCTGGTCTGTATGAGAATGATTTCCCGTCAGGTGCAATCATTTGAGTCCCAAAATCATCCATGATGGTTCCGAGACGTTCTAGAGAGATAATCGTCAAATCATCCCCATTTAGATCTTTAGCCAACTGATCTACACTGACTACAACTTCGTTGTAAAAATAGAGCGGATCCGCTAACGGGACAGGTGGAAAATTGAAATCTGTCATAAAGACAAAATCATTAACTGTAATTTCAACATAGACGTCAATGATGTGGGTACCATCCGTAACTTCAACGGTCATATATTGTGTGCTAGTCTCTGAAACATCGCTTGGTGTAAAGGTGAGTGATTCCCCATCAGGAGCGATTGCACTAGTCCCTAGAGAAATACTGTAATCAGTGCTGACAATCTCAAGCTCATCCCCCTCAAACAGATCTGTATCCGCGGCTAATTCTGTGACATGAATCACTAAGGGTGCTACGTCAAAAGTCGTAAACTCTACCGGATCTGCTAGTGCAACAGGTGCGAGATTTTCCGGAATCACAATCACAATCGGGTTAATATCAATTTGCACATTGACATCAATGGTGTGGGTACCATCTGTGACTGTAACAATCATATACTGTATAGCTGGGGCACTGATATCAAAAGAAGTAAAGGTTAGCGACAAATGATCCGGCGCTATTTCTTTGTCACCATAATTGATGACAAATCCCAGATCCTTGATTTCGACAATTTCGAGTGTATCCGTTGTGACTAAGTCAGTATCTTCTGCCAAATCATCAACAGCAATCACGAATGGTGTTTGTTCGTCAGTTGTGAAGATTACAGGATCCGCTAAAGCAATGGGGGGATCATTAACGGCTTCTGTACCGCCACCCGAAGTTGTTACATAAACTCTGCGTGTTAGGCCATCCCACGACACCCCAGCACCAGTACTCTCCGCTACAAAGCGGATTGGTACCAATGTACGACTATCAATAATTTGTGCAGGAACATCTAAAGTCATTGCTGTCGTAATTCCTGTGCCCATATCGGTTACACTGGCTGCCGTTGAATTAATCTGCAAAATGATGCGCTTTTCAGGACTAACTCCTGTGATGGTTTTTGTTGTCGGATTATAATCCACAGTCATATCCAAGGCTTCAAAAATCACTCGTAACGGCACTAAAGTTCGCCCGTCAATGATAGTGGGGGGAACATCACAGAATAAAAATTCACCATCAATGAAAATTGCAATATCCCCAGCTGCGTAAGCTGGAAGTGCTATGACCAAAATCAATATTACAGTTAGACTGATGAACAACAATCTCCTCATACTAACCGCCTCCTCTATTCAATTCTCAGGGTAATAAATCTCTTCCACCCTCCCAAGAATAGCCTTTCTCCCGCAATTGCACTTGATTATGTTCAAAATGATCTGCTGAATGGCTATTCGATGGTCAGAAATGTACTTGGGAGAGCGACTCCGATTTAAATCATTTGAGCACAGCGTCAGTGAAAGCAGTCGAGGCCCCATCTGGCGGAGCCTCGTTCTTCAGTTCATACGAATAAATTCGCACATTATAAGCCCGGAATACCCGGTGGTGTCGGCATGGTGAAATGTGTGATAGTAATCGCAACATTGACATTCGTTGTGACTTGACCATCACTGACCGTAACAACGAGGTAATGTGTACGGGGTACAGTCACAATATCGGGATTAAAGGTAATACTCTTACCGTCGGAGGCAATCGTGGTGGTTCCGTAAGAAATAGTAAACTTCTTGATGGCAACATTGGTGATGGTCAGGTCATCGCCATTAAGGTCAGTCGCCAAATCATCAACTGCGATGATTTTCGCAAAGAAATCTAGCGTTGAGATCTCAACGGGATCCCCTTTAGGCTGCGGAGCAAAGTTTAGAAAAACAATCATGGAAGGCGAAATGCTAACCTGCACATTAACATCACAGGTTAAGCTCCCATCCGAAACCGTTGCCGTCAGAGTTTGCGTCGCTGCCTTTGAAATATTAATAGAAGTAAAGGTGAATGTCTCACCATCTGGCGCAATCTCCCAGCTTCCCCAGTTGAACAAACTTGGAGCCACAACAGCAGTAATCGTCAAATCATCCCCGTTCAAATCACTTGCAAGTTCTTCGACAGACACCACTAAGGCAGTCTGTTCAAAGGTAGAAAAAGCTACTGGATCGGCAAGGGGAACTGGGGCCCAGTTCAGTGGAAAAACGATTGCAATGGGTGATACGGCGATTTCAATATTCACTTCAATCGTGTATGTACCATCAGACACTTCAATGTACTCATATTCAGTTATTGGCGAACTGATATCAATAGATGTGAAAGTGATGGTTGACCCATCTGGCGCAATTTCATAAGAACCAGTCAACAAACCAATTCCATCATTACCATGACCAGTGATGGTCAGTATATCCGTTGCCCAGACATCAGTGTCCTCAGCTAATTCATTCACAGAAATAACCAAAGGAACGCCTTCAACAGTTGAGAACTCTACTGGATCTGCTAATGCTACTGGAGGCAGATTCGGCAATATAATCACAGTCGGATTAATCACTATTTTAATGTTAACTTCAATCGTATTCGTTCCGTCAGATACTTCAATGTACTCATATTCATTTGTTATCATACCAATATCAATGGATGTGAAGGTGATGGTTGACCCGTCTGGTGCAATTTCATAAGTGCCAGTCAGCAAACCAATCCCGTCATTTCCATGTCCTGTGATGGTCAAAACATCTGTTGTCCACAGATCATTATCCTCAGCTAATTCGTCTACAGAAATAACAAGTGGTGTTTGCTCAATGACAGAAAATTCTACCGGATCACCTAGCGCTACTGGTGGCAGATTAGGTATTTCAATCATCTGAGGCA
>CAZVAO010000030.1:0-20836 GCA_964625175.1 uncultured Clostridiaceae bacterium | reverse complement strand
TGATCCCGAAAATCAGAGTTCTCAAATATCAAACTTTAGTGCAATTACAGATATTACAATCCAAGATGACTATAACATGACAATTGTTACAGCAGAGCCGTATCCACTTTTGCTCGTGCGCTTATCGGACTTATACATCGTGCCAGAACATTATGTTGCGGAAGTTGGCAATAGTGATTTTGGTTTAAATCCAATGGGTAGCGGACCTTTTGTCTTTAACGAGTGGGTTAAAGATGAGCATGTTGCCCTTGATGCCAATGAAGACTACTGGGGTGGCGCACCTGAAGTGAAACATGTTGTATTCAAGCCTGTACCAGAATCTTCTGCACGGGTCATGGCCCTTCAGAGTGGAGAAGCTGATTTAATTACGAACTTGCCCCCTCATGAGGCAGAAGGCTTAGAGGCCGCTGCCAATACTGGCGTAGTTGAAGTGCCCAGCACTCGCTTTATCTTCATGCCAATCACGATGGATAATGAAGTGATGCAAGACATTCGGGTTCGCCAAGCACTGAATCACGCAGTTAATGTTCAAAGTATTATTGATAATATTTTCTATGGCAAAGCGGTCCGCAGCTCACAGCCACTCTGCTCTTTTGATCTCGGTTATGATGATGAACTAGTACCTTATGAGTATAATACTGAGCTAGCAAAACAACTGCTTGCAGAAGCGGGTTATCCAGATGGGATCACCTTGAACATGTCTTCAAGTAATGGTCGCTATTCGATGGATAAAGAGGTTGCGGAAGCTCTAGCCTCTCAACTTAGCGAAGCTGGATTCACGGTTAATCTAACCTTCAAAGAGTGGGGCAATTATGCGACCAATCTTTTGAAGGGCTTAGAGGACTCTGATTTCTGGTTAATCGGTTGGGGTAGCGGCACATTCGATGCAGGTACAACACTGAATTCTTGGCTTAGCTCAGCATCATCATTCTCTTATATGAATGTTAGTCAAGCAGACCAAGATATGATTGATGGATTATTGCAGCAAGGGCTCTCTACGATGGACCCAGTTGCGCGCGAAGGCATCTATCATCAAATCGTTCAATATGTATATGACAACGCGGTTTTTGTACCACTTTATCAGCAGGTCGATCTCTATGGTATTAGCAGCCGAATCGAATGGTCTGCCAGATCAGATGAGTCAATCCGTGTAGCGGATGTCAGTTGGAAATAGAATTCGCTTAATTAGATGATATTAGACGGCACCGATATCTAATATATCGGTGCCGTTTCTATTAATAAAAGAATGGAAGTAGGTGTAAAAGTGGCGCTACTGGCTATAAAGGATTTAGAAGTACATTATCCGATCGAAGCAGGAATCGTAAAAGCGGTAGATGGGATAGACTTTACAATTAACCCTGGTGAAACCCTGGCTATTGTTGGCGAATCTGGTTGTGGAAAAAGCACGACTGCGCATGCAATATTACGTCTTATAGGAAGTCCTGGTATTATTGCTGGTGGCAGTATCGTATTCGATGGGGTCGATTTTGTTCAACAATCGGAGCGCTATATGGAAGGCGTGCGTGGCAAAGATATCTCGATGATCTTCCAAGAGCCTATGACCAGCTTAAACCCTGTTTTTAAGGTTGGTGAACAGATCGCTGAGGTTATTCGGATTCATTATGGGGCATCGCGCAAGGAAGCCTGGCAACAAGCCATTGATATCATGGAGCGGGTAGGCATATCGACACCAGAAAGACGTGCCCAACAATATCCCCACCAATTAAGTGGTGGCATGCGCCAACGGGCGATGATTGCCATGGCTTTGGTATGTAAGCCCCGCTTGTTAATTGCTGATGAGCCAACTACGGCCCTAGATGTAACCATTCAAGCGCAAATTCTGCGTCTGATGCGCAAATTGCAAGATGAATTAGATACAGCGATTTTATTTATTACCCATGACTTAGGGGTTGTCGCTGAAATGGCAGATCGCGTAGCGGTTATGTATCTAGGTAATATTATTGAGATGGGGTCGGTAGTGGATATTTTTTATCACGCGAAACACCCCTATACCCAAGGTTTAATTCGATCAGTACCGGATGTTACACGCAAGACAGGACGTTTAGAGCAAATTGTCGGTTCCGTTCCAACGCTGGATAATATGCCCTCTGGGTGCTCTTTTAATCCACGTTGTCCACTGGCCACAGAGCGGTGTCGGCAGGTTAAGCCTGACCTGATCCAGGTCGGGGATCAATACGTCGCTTGTTGGGAGGTTGGCCATGAGTAAACTACTAGAAGTAAAAAATCTTCGCAAATATTTTGAGATTAAAACCAATTGGCGCAGTAAAGCAATCGTTAAAGCCGTTGATGGGGTCAGCTTTACGCTCGCTAGAAGTGAAACTTTAGGGGTAGTTGGAGAGTCGGGATGTGGTAAATCCACCATGGGGCTATCCGTATTGCGACTTGAAGAACCAACTGAAGGTCAAATTATCTATGAGGGACAAGATATCGTTACACTTAATAAGGAGCAAATGCGCGAGTATCGCAAGCGGATGCAAATTGTTTTCCAAGATCCTTTCTCATCCTTAAATCCCCGCTGGAAAATCGGGAACACGGTCGAAGAGGCGTTAGAAATTCACAATCTAGCGCATGGCAAAGAAAAGAAGGAAAAAGTTGCCTATCTCTTAGATCGCGTGGGTATTGACCCTTCCTATATGAATCGTTTCCCCCACGAATTCAGTGGCGGTCAGCGGCAGCGCATTGGTATTGCTCGAGCCCTTGCAGTAGACCCTCAGTTTATTGTTTGTGATGAGCCTGTTTCGGCATTGGACGTATCCGTTCAAGCCCAAATTATTAATTTGTTGCAAGATTTACAGGAAGAGCGCAAGTTATCCTATCTGTTTATTGCACATGATTTAGGGGTTGTTCGTCAAATCTGTGATCGCGTGGCTGTTATGTATCTGGGTAAAATCGTTGAAATCACAAGCACGGAAGAACTGTTTGAGAACCCGCAGCATCCTTATACCCAGGCCTTATTATCGGCCGTGACAGTAGCAGACCCTTTAGCGAAACGTGCGGGGATTATTCTCCAAGGTGATATTCCCAGTCCACTGCATCCGCCGACAGGCTGTAGTTTCCATACGCGGTGTCCGATTGCACAGGATATTTGCAAAGAAAAAGCACCGATCCTACAATTAGTTGAAGGCAAAGATCACCAAGCCGCTTGTCATTTCTGCAATAATATTTCGGGAGGGGTGTTTACTGATGATTCTGACAATAACGCGTAAATTAGTAAACGCACTCATCGTACTTCTCGGCGTATCGGTCGTGGTCTTTCTTTTGATGTACTTAACGGGAGACCCGGTGGCCTTGTTGTTGCCGATGGATGCCGATCCAGAAGATGCTGAACTACTCCGTGAGGCCTTAGGCTACAATGATCCCATTTGGGAACAGTACGGTCGTTTTGTCGGTAATGCGGTTCAGGGTGATTTTGGCGAATCGCTCCACCATAAACAACCGGCACTGACGCTGATTCTTGAGCGTATGCCAGCAACTTTAAAATTAACGTTTTCAGGGCTAATGATTGCCTTATTAATCGCCGTTCCACTGGGAATTATTACGGCAGTCCATAATAACACAATCATAGATTATGTGGGGTCGGTGGCCGCCTTAATTGGTCAATCCCTGCCAGTCTTTTGGCTTGGCTTGATGCTACTCTATCTCTTCGGAGTGAAGTGGCGATTGCTACCAATCACTGATCAGGGCACGTGGAAGAGTTTGATTCTTCCAGCGGTAACAGTTGGTGCCTATACTGCTGCGACGATTGCACGCCTTTTACGTTCACGGATGTTAGAAGTCATGCAGCAGGACTACATCAAAACGGCAAAAGCCAAAGGTGTCAAAAAAACGATTGTCATCGTCAAACATGCACTGCGCAATGCCTTGCTACCTGTTATTACCATATTGGGTATGCAAATTGGGGTTCTTTTGGGTGGTGCGGTTATTACCGAAACGATTTTTGCCTGGCCAGGGGTAGGGCGTTTAATGGTCCAAGCCATCAACACACGGGATATTCCACTGGTTCAAGCGGGCGTTTTTGTTTTAGCTTCAGGAATCGTCGTAATCAATCTTTTAACGGATGTTGTTTACAGTCTATTAGATCCACGGATTAGATACGAATAGGGGGTGGATCGCATGAATATAAAAAAAGTTGCAAAGATGCTCGTTAAACGCAAAACCGCTCTGATTGGCTTTATTATTTTATCACTTGTTGTTTGCGCTGCGCTTTTGGCACCACTAATCGCGCCATATGATCCCAACTCGGGTTCATTGGAAATGCGGTTGCGACCACCCGCCTGGGAAGAGAATGGGAGTCCTGCCCATCTCTTAGGGACGGATCACTTAGGTCGGGATTTGCTGAGCCGTATCATCTATGGCGCACGAATCTCTCTCTTGGTTGGTATTATAACAGTATTAATTTCGGGAACAATCGGCACCCTTGCTGGCTTGCTCGCAGGGTATTACCGTGGTAGAGTTGAGAATGTAATTATGCGCTTAACGGAGATTCAGTTGGCATTCCCCTTCATTCTATTGGCATTAGCGATTATGGCGGTGCTCGGATCGGGTCTGACGAACGTTATAATGGTACTCAGTATTACGGGTTGGGTCATGTATAGCCGCCTAGTGCGTGGCGAAGTGTTACTCCTGCGCGAATTGGAGTATGTTAAAGCCGCTAAGGCACTAGGCCAAAATGATCGCAAAATCATCTTTAATCATATCTTGCCGAATGTCTTTCCAACGATCATCGTTGTAGGGACTTTGAGGATTGCGAATATGATTATCGCAGAAGCTTCACTCACATTCCTCGGGTTAGGTGTGCAACCAGGAATCCCAACTTGGGGTAGCATGCTAGCAGATGGACGATCCTATTTGACGAGTGCTTGGTGGGTCGCCACCTTCCCTGGTTTAGCCATTATGTTCACTGTATTAGGGATTAACTTGCTGGGTGACTGGCTACGTGATGTCCTCGATCCAAGGTTAAAAACAAGTTAAGATTGCGCAATCGACTTGACGGGAGCTATATCTTAAACTACCATTGAGGTATTAAATACAGTTGTAGGGGAGTTGAGTGCTCAATGCAAAAAGTCTTACGTTTCAGTGGCTTAATGCTTTTCGTGATTGTTCTATTAAGTGCTTGTGTGCCGAAGGGGGCACAGTTAGAGGGGATAGAAATAGCACCAACTTCTATGACATTGTTTGTTTGGGAAAAACAGCCGTTCCAGATTGTCGGAACGTATAGCGATGGTAGCACTCAGGATTTGACCTTAACAGATGATATCACCGTGGAAGCT
Organism: uncultured Clostridiaceae bacterium; assembly: GCA_964625175.1. Taxonomy (GTDB): domain Bacteria; phylum Bacillota; class UBA994; order PWPR01; family PWPR01; genus CAZVAO01. The sequence goes on along the minus strand of CAZVAO010000030.1, from coordinate 15,545 downwards.
TCAGATGTACTTGAGGCGGATCGTGGCTTTATAAAGCTGAACGGGGAAGCTAAAGGTGGTCAAGAATTTGCGGTTACTTTCAAAATTGGAGAGTTCAGCGCCAGCTTAGCGGTAAGTAGCCGAAGCAACCCGCTGCTTGATTACTATCTGAAGGATGGTATCAACTATGCGATTGATGATGAACGTATCGATATCATCATCAACAAGCAAATCAGTTTGACGGAAGACTATGTTCCTTCCGATTTGGTAATCCCAGAGGTGCTTTTCCCAGATTCGTATACGACACCCGTAGAAAAGATGTACTTGCGCTCTGAGGCTGCAGAGGCTATAGCTACAATGTTTAATGCCGCCTTAGAGGAGGAGCTTGAGTTAATGGCAATTTCCGGCTATCGTTCCTATGCGTTACAGGATCGAATATTCAAGTACAATGTCACGCGCTTTGGCTCAGAAGAAGAAGCGAATCGTATTAGTGCAAGACCGGGCGAGAGTGAGCACCAAACAGGATTAGCAATGGATATCTCTTCAAAGGAAATTGGTTCTAAGCTTGTTGAGGAGTTTGCAGAAACGCCAGAGGGTCAATGGGTTAGCGAGCATTGCTATGACTATGGCTTTATCATCCGTTATCAGCCGGGCATGGAAGAAATCACCGGCTATAGCTATGAACCTTGGCACCTGCGCTATGTGGGTGTGGAGCTCGCTCAGCGCCTTAAGGAATCAGGCCTAACAATGGAGGAATACTTCAGGTTTGTCCAATAATAAAAAAGTGTGACTGAGAAAACCAGTCACACTTTTCGTTTGTTTATTCTGTGCGGAGCATGTAGCCTGAGCCGCGAATATTGATGATAAAATTGGGTCTTGAGGGTTTTTCCTCGATCTTCTTGCGCAAATTGCGAATATGAACCATCACGGTGCGGATATCTCCCATACCCGAATCGCCCCAAATCTCGTCATATATTTCCTCCACACTAAAGATTTTATTGGGTGATGTCGCAAGAAATACGAGCAAATCAAATTCTTTAAGTGACAGAGAAACAGTCTTGTCCCGCACCTGAACCGTGTGATTATTGCAGTTAATTGACAGGCCAGGTAATTCAATATTCTCCTTAATGAAAGAGTTGTTTTGTAAAGTATTGATCTCATCTCTGCGCAAATTCGATTTTATGCGGGCAACTAATTCACGGGGGCTGAAGGGCTTAGCTACATAATCATCTCCACCTGCTTCGAGCCCGCTGATAATATCGTACTCTTGCTTCTTACAACTCAGAAAAATGATTGGGCAACTGACAATTTGCCGTAAACTGGGACATAATTTAATTCCAGTAGTGTCAGGAAGCAATACATCGAGTATAATAAGGTCGGGTGTAAAGTTGCGGGCCATTTCAAGAGCCTGCTCACCAGTATGGCAATATTCAACTTGATAACTGGCGTTTTCTAAATATAATTTCAGCAGTTCGCAAATATCAATTTCGTCATCAATTATCAGAATCTTATAATCTTTCATATTTCACCAATTTCTCTAGTATTCAAGTTTCTAAATTTTAAACTCTAAGAACTATTCAAATCGTATAGTCCGGAGGGCATGCTAATTACCATAATAATCTTTAATTTTTTATCTTATTAAAGATTTTGTTTATAAACTTATTATAAAATATGCAGTGGTGATTGTCAAAACGATTGTTACAAAAGTTTTGATTATTTGGTGAATGCAGATCATTTAAAAGTCGAAGACTGTGAATGTCTATTAGTAATTTAAAAGTCTGCAATCTCTTACTGACATCTCAGTGTGGTGTGGGGATGATTAGATGAGGCCTTAATGGGTGTTTAAAGATTGAATATGTATAAATATACAATGTCTAAAAGAAGTTCAATGCGAATAATAAAGGAGAATCTAAATGAGCAATCACCTTACTTTACAAAAGAATGAGGCACAACGGCGCACCATTGATACCTATTTGAGTAAGCAAGATATTGAGTGGGTGGCCGGTAAAGAGGCGTGGATTGTTAAACAGGCTAAGTATCGGGCTGTCTCCATTACCTACTATCGCAATGGTAAAATCTTATTGCAAGGCAAAGAATTAAACACCTTATTATCCGAGATTGGTTTGCCACCAAATGGCCCGCAAGAACTGATTATGGTTCCGCTTAGCCAGCACTATCAGAGTATTGTTGGGGCAGATGAGAGTGGTAAGGGGGATTATTTTGGTCCTTTGGTCACAGCCGCTGTCTATGTGCCACAGCAGTTAGAAAGTGATTTTATTGCATGGGGAGTAAATGATAGCAAAAAATTAACCGCCAAGAAGATTGACAGTCTCGCGCTGCAGATTATGGAGGCGACACCATATGCAGTAGGGTTATTATTGCCCCATGATTATAATCTGGAATATCAGAGGGTCGGCAATCTCAATGTTTTATTGGCGAATCTCCATGCCCAGACCATTAGCAAACTCATCTGTCATCAGCCAGAGGCTGTAGTGGTTGACCAGTTCGCTGCTCCTGCCGTCCTCAAAAAGGTGCTACAGATAACGTGTCCTTTGATCCAAGAAACGAAAGCAGAGTCGAAGTTCCTCGCAGTAGCCGCTGCGTCGATCGTTGCTCGTTGGCATTTTCTCCAAGCAATGGAACAGCTCAGTGCTCAATATATGTCTTTACCCCGTGGTGCAACGAACGTTAAACCCACTGCCCGCGAATTAGTTCGGCAATTTGGGCCAGAAGTATTAAATAATGTTGCAAAAATCCATTTTAAAACTACCGCTGAGGTGCTTCAATCGTTATAATGATAAAAAGGGGGGAGAAACGAATGGAAGAGAAACACCAATTGAGCAAGTGGACAAGCAGATCGATCATTCTCATTGCTTTTATTACAGTACTTCTGGTTAAGTTTATTATTGTTGATGATTTGCTTAGCGTCTTACATCGCGCACTCGGGGAGTTCATCTTTGCCTTGATTCTCATTTATTTGCTCAATCCATTAGTTAAACTCCTAAAAGAGCGGTATAACATCAATCGCTCTTGGGGCGTCACAATCAGTTTTATCCTGATGTTTGCATTACTCGTGGGTTCTATATTTACGATTACCCCTGCGATTGCGAGTAGTATTGAGACCTTGATTAACTCGATCCCCCAATATAACCAAATTGTCGATGACTTTTTGAAGGAGCTTAATCTCGAGAAATACAACATCTCGCCAGATTTAATCAGTTCAATTTACCAAGAGCTAAACAATATTTTAGTTCAAATATCTCAAGAGCTTTTAGGGATCGTTCAGCTCGCTCTAGCTTCCGCGGGGGCATTTCTGGGGTATTTAGCGAGCTTCGCAATCTCGCTCCTGCTCGCTTGGTATGGTCTCAAGGAATTCGATAGCATAGGGAAATATGTTAAAGATTACATTACCCTATTAATCCCCAAAAAACAGTCGCGTTATACGATTCATGCACTTGAGTTATTAGATGATGGCATGCGCGGCTTCATTGTTGGCAAATTGTTAACTTGCTTAATACAGGCCATTTTAGTCTATGTGACGATGAGTATGTTTAATCTCTTCACATCCTATGATATCCCCTATGTTTTACTGATGGCTTTAATCATTGGGGTCTCCAATATTATTCCTTATATTGGACCAATTCTGGGGGCGATTCCCTGCATCTTTTTAGCGCTATTCAGTGGTTTCCCAGAGGCGGTTGCCGTCTTAGCGATTAGCGCTTTGTTGCAGCAAATCGATAATATGGTGGTGAGTCCGCGGGTCTTAGGTGGCTATGTAGGGATTTCACCATTTTGGACCATCGCATTTATGTCAGTCGGTGGGGCATTAGGTGGCATTTTTGGGTTAATTATTGCAATTCCTTTGGGTAAAGTTATCTTAACGTTAATAAGAGAATTTATGGATGAAATGAGGGCGAAACATGAACAACCAACAAACGAGCCGGCGACATAAAGTTATCTATTTGATTATGGCTTTAACAATCGTTTTTTCAACAATTGGTTACTCGGGCATCATGGCTTTAAAAGAAGCGTTTTCAGAGCCAGAGGGGCCGGCGTATCTAGAGTTGCCAACTCGCGCAGCTGCAAATGCAACGATTGAAGCAGGTATTGATTACCGTAAGGTGACCTCTAGATCAGAAATACCGGATGATATCTGGGATGCCATTAATGAATTAGAGCTCGATCGCGGTAGTGCTGGCTTCACGCGGATGGAGTATAGTAGTGATAACCTTTGGGTTCTCTTATGTGGGGGCGAATCCTATGCCCAAGGCTATGATGCGGAAATTGATTATATTCGATATGGGATCGTCGGTTGGCTAAGTGAAGCTGGGGAGAATAACAGCACCCCTATTCAGGATTCGGATCGTGTTTATAGTGGGGTATATATACCAGTAATCCGCGAAATTGCGACGGATCAAGTTATGGACTATGCGACCGAGGCAAAATACCCATTTGTGCTCTTTGAAATTACGACCCCTGTTTTAGAATATGACTATCTCAATGGCCAGGTTTTAGTTGGATCTGATGAGCAAGATGCATTATTGTCTTTACAGCACACAGAATAAAATTTTATTATGAACGCTTCTAAGAGGCGGCAATTTGCCGCCTCTTGGTTTTTGTTTGATTGGTGGGTCAGTGCGCAAATCGTGGTAGACGGCGTTAGCGGATGACCTGCTGGTATCGTGAATGGAGGGAAAGTATGTATTATCCACATACATGGGCTGAGATTGATTTCGATGCAATGGGGTATAACTTACAATTGGTTAAAAACAACTTGCCTGGGCACAGTGAGGTAATGGCTGTTGTTAAGGCAGACGCCTACGGTTTTGGAGCCATAGAAGTATCCCGCTTTTTGGTTTCGCAAGGTGTTAATTTATTAGCTGTTAGTGTTTTATCGGAAGGGATTGAGTTGCGCCGTGCTGGAATCAGCACACCGATTTTGGTTTTTAACTATGTTCCTGAGAGCAACTGCGATATGATTCTCCATTATGACCTGACCCCAACCATCTATTCCCTCGAATTCGCCAGAACCTTAAATAAGACGGCACAACAGTGGAACAAGGTTGTCAAGGTGCATCTCAATATTGATACGGGGATGAGTCGGCTAGGACTATTGGAACGTCATTTGGAACGCTTTATCAAAGAGATGAAGAAGTTAACTTTCTTGGAAATTGACTGTGTTTACAGCCATTTTGCATCAGCGGATATCCCAAGCGAGGCCTTAACCAATCAGCAGTACACTGCTTTTTTAGCGATTGTCCAAAATATGCGTGACAATGGGTGGCCTAAGATTCGGACGCATATGGCGAATAGTGCGGCTTTCTTGCGGGGGATTGCTGTTGAGTGTGATTATGTGCGAGTGGGAGCTGCCATTTACGGGTTTTATCCGTCTGACATCTCAAACTACACCTCTTTTGGCAGTGAGTTACGGCCCGTAATCACCCTTAAAACAGTTGTCGGCCACATCAAGACACTCGATGCAGGGGTTCCCATTTCTTATGGGTGCACCTATCGCACGAAGGGGGAAACGCGAATCGCAACGTTACCCGTAGGGTATGCGGATGGCTATCGTCGGATATTGGGTAATCGGGGAGAAGTCTTAATAAATGGCAAGCGGGCTCCTGTGGTTGGCGTGGTGTGTATGGATCAATGTATGGTGGATGTCAATGGGATTGAAGATGTTCGGGTAGGAGATCCAGTGGTGTTGTTTGGCACACAGGATCAAAATACGATTAGTTTAGATGAAATAGCAGCGTGGTGTGAAACAATCAACTATGAGATTCCCTGTTTGATTAATCGACGCGTTCCACGCTACTATCTGATGAATGGTCGCCAACTCGTAAAAAGGGATCATCTAGATAACTTATAAATTTCTCGAATCACCTTGACAGCTTTTTTAACAATTTAGTAGAATGGGCTAGTATGTAATAAGGTTCGTTAATTCTGATGTTGGCATTAGTGTGTTTCCTGACTATTGTCAGATTAGCATTGCAATAAATTATAAAATGGGGGAGGTAATGTCATGTGCAAGTATATCTTTGTAACGGGTGGGGTTGTTTCATCTTTAGGTAAAGGCATAACCGCAGCATCGCTGGGGCGTTTATTGAAAAGCAGAGGTTTAGAAGTAGATGTGTTAAAATTGGATCCATATATTAATGTCGATCCAGGTACAATGAGTCCTTACCAGCATGGGGAAGTCTATGTTACGAAGGATGGAGCCGAAACAGATCTGGATTTAGGTCATTATGAGCGCTTTATTGACATCGAGCTGGGTCAGCGCAATAATCTCACAACGGGTCGAATTTATAAGTCGGTCATTGACAAAGAACGCCGTGGCGACTACCTTGGCGCAACGATTCAAGTCATCCCACACATTACAGATGAAATTAAAGAAGGAATCGTCCGGGTCGCTGAAGAGGGCGGCGCAGATGTCATTATCATTGAAATCGGCGGTACCGTTGGTGACATCGAGAGCTTACCTTTTCTAGAAGCAATCCGCCAAATGCAGTCTGATGCTGGTCGAGAAAACACCTTATATATTCACGTGACGTTAATCCCCTATTTAGATAAAGCTGGCGAGTTAAAAACCAAACCCACCCAACATAGCGTTAAAGAATTGCGTAGCATCGGTATTCGTCCAGACATCATTATATGTCGCTCCAATCACGATATCAATGATGGTGTGCGCAGTAAAATCTCACTTTTCTGTGATGTACCAGAAGAGGCTGTTATTCAAAATGAAGACTCAGACACCTTATATGAGGTGCCTTTGGTCTTAGAGCGCGAACACTTAGACGATTTAGTTGTCGAGCGACTTAATTTAGTCTGTGGGGAGCGCAAGCTTGATGATTGGCGAGATATGGTTGCACATATCAAATCACTGAAAGAGACCATTGAGATCGCTCTGGTCGGCAAATACGTTTCTTTACACGATGCCTATCTCAGTGTCGCTGAGTCACTTAGTCATGCGGGGATTGCCAACGATGCCATTATCAAGATCCGCTGGATTGATTCCGAGAAACTCGAGTGTCAAGATGTCGCAACAATGCTTGCTGGGGTTGATGGGATTTTGGTAGCTGGTGGTTTTGGACCGCGTGGCATTGAAGGAAAAATTAAAGCGGCACAGTATGCGCGCGAAAATAAAATCCCCTATTTCGGCCTTTGTCTGGGTATGCAAATTGCTGTTATTGAATACAGCCGCAACGTGATGCAGTGGAAGAATGCCCATTCCTCGGAGTTCGATACCCATACCAGTCATCCAGTGATCGATCTGATGCTGGAGCAACGCAACATAACCGATATGGGGGGGACCATGCGCTTAGGTAATTGGCCATGTGACTTGGTCCCTGGCACAAAAACGCAAGCTGCTTATCAAGAAGCGAGCATTTTAGAGCGCCACCGCCATCGTTATGAGTTTAACAATACCTTCCGTCAGGAATTGCAGGATAGTGGATTGATCATCAGCGGTACATCACCCGATAAGCTCTTAGTTGAATGTGTTGAGCTGCCAAATCACCCTTGGTTTGTTGGCGTTCAATTCCACCCTGAATTCAAATCACGCCCGACGAACCCCCATCCGCTTTTTGTCGATTTTATTAAAGCAGCTAAGGTATATAAGAATAATTTGTAAATTAAAAACGCAAAATTCCCATGAATGCGAGGTGACAGATGGTCGCCTCGCTGTTTTTTTGCACGCAAACTGATAAAAGTTCAGGGATTACAGTCGTGCGATCTATTGCAATGGAAGCGCGTTCATGGCTAATCAAATGAAACATGGCGAGATTTTCGATAAGAAAACCAATCAAAGCAGGGAATTCGATTTTTAGATAGAATGATATAAACATTGAAAAAGTAAGTGAGGGCACGGTATGAATATCCGATATGCGCGCCAACAAGATTTCCCAGATATCCAGATCATCAATCAGCAGTTGCACGCGTTTCATGTGCAAGAAAGGGCTGATTTATTTAACGATTGCTTTCAGAATAGTATTGATCAAGCCTACTACAATGTTTTGTTGATCAGTAAAAAGCATCAAATCATTGTGGTTGAGGATTACAATAAAATTGTTGGATATGCGATTTTAGAGATAAAGACCAATCCGGGCAATGATCTCTTACAAGAACGTCGCTATCTCCTCATCGATCAAATGGCCATTTTAAGTAGCTATTGGCACCAAGGTCTTGGGAAGTTGCTCTTCGCCCACATTGAGGAAACCGCTCGGCGTGAATGTGTCAGTGCTATAGAGCTTAATGTTTTGCACATGAATAAGAAGGCGGTCGCATTTTACCAGTCCATGGGGATGCAAGTCCAGAGTTATCGCTTTGAGAAATTAATGAGCTGTAAGGTGGTGAAAGAATGATGCAATTAGCGGAATTAGGTAATATTTGTAGACCGGGAATCTTCAAAGAGGGGCGCTTATTTGAGCGTTTAATCTTTGACTATATTTTTGAGGGAACGGTTACGCAACACAAGTGTCTTGATGCATTACGAATCTATCAGAATTATGATGGAGGTTTTGGCAACGGCTTAGAGCAGGATATCCTGTGTCCCATGAGTAGTGGGATCGCTACGGAAACGGCATTGTTTTATGTCGATATGCTCAACGCCCCAAAGAGTTCAATCATTGAAGATATCTCCTACTGGTTTCAACACCAGATTACTGAAGAAGGCATCATTAAACACCCCCCAGCCAGTTGTGAAAACTACTTTGCACAACCGTGGTGGCTGAAACCAGATCCTTGGCGTTCATTTTCAATCAGTGGGATGCTGCTTCACATCAAGGGCTCAAACAATTTTGAGATTCCCGAATCCATCAAGAACTTAGCTAAGCAGTATACATTGGGTCAGGATATTGCAATCTATGAATATCCCTACTATCAATTTCAGTATGCACAACACGGGGAAGCAGCGCCGGCAATTCAGTACCTTCTGCGTAAACTACCCGATTTTTTGGCTGCTAATCGAGCACATTACCCACTGTTCAGCCGCTACTGGCATTGGCTGATTCCGGAAGTACCCATCAAAGTGTTGCAACAAGAGTTGGATCAATTACTAGATGTGCTTCAAGAGGGAACCTATCCGAATCCCTATCCGAAATTACCACACTGGAACGCTTCATTTACCTTAGACACTTTAATGATCTTACAAAAATATAAATTAATGACCTAATGACGAATGCGGATTAATTTTGTGGCATAGGGCGGAGCATGCCGCCCGTTTTTATATAGAGAGAGAAATAATGGAAAAGAGAAAAAACGATATTCTCATAGTTGACGGGTACAATGTCATCCATGGTAATCTAGAACTCAAAAGCATTCTTGCACAGAATATGAGTGACGCACGTAAGCAGCTGATTGAACATCTAGCTGATTATGTTGGTTTTAAAGGTTGGCAATTGGTCATTGTTTTCGATGCCCACCAAGTGCGGGACAATGCTGGCAGTATTTTGAACTACGATCGCAATACGGTGGTGGTTTATACGGGTAGCCATGAAACGGCAGACACCTATATTGAACAGATGGCCTATGACTTGGGGAATCTCTACACGTTGCGCGTCGCGACCTCTGATAAAGAACAGCAATATTATGTATTATCACAGGGGGCTATTCGAGTTTCAGCCCGGGAGTTATGGATTGACGTTGCCCAAACTAAAAAACAGATTCGCAAAAGTAAATACACCAATCAAGACGGCAGCATCGGCCATTCCCTACAGGATCGCGTAGAAAGGGACATCCTTGCTGAACTGGAGAAACTAAGGCGTAGTCATAATAGAAAGTAGGAATTGGTATGCGGATAACCAGTTTAGAGACTATTGATCGGGCTAGATTTGTAACGCTGTTCAATGAGGTATATAGCGATTACTTTTGGCCAACGACGCATGATTTAACGAGCCTGAATGAAACCTTTACCTATATGAATATTGATAATCAATTGTCGGCCGTCTTATGGATTGCCGATGAGCCAGTCGGTTTTGCTTTAGTAGCACGGGGCGATGACGTGTGTTGGCTTTATTCTTTAGGGATTTGTCCGCCCTATCGTGGGTGTGGATATGGTAAAATAGTACTAGAGCATATACTGCAGCTTGCCAAGCAGGTTGGCATGGTTCAGATGGGACTCGAAGTTTTGTTACAGAACCAAGTTGCCCGTCATTTATACCGGACATATGGTTTCAGGCGATACTGTTTACTTGATTCTTATCAACTTAGTGGGGCTGTTAAGGCGGGTACAGTGGAATTATGGCGCTGCCGCTCAGTCGCCAGTTCTGAAGCGGCCGCGATTTGGCACCAATTGGATGATCAGAAAGAGCGGGCGGTGGTGTGGTCGCTAAGGCGCGAGGTATTATTAAGGCGCAACTTGAATTGGGTTGCCTGCTATGACCGCCAGCATCCTATCGGACTGCTCGCCTACAGCAACGAGGCGCCATTGGTCTATTATCGATTATTGATCGAAGAAAACCAAGATTATTGGGCAATTGGGCAGGCCTTGCTGGCCTGGGTAGGCAAAGCGGCAGGAGATCAATACATGATCAATGTTAACGCACCTGACCAGGAGTTGCAGCGATTATTGCGCAACGTAGGATTTCAGCGTTTCATGCGGCAGGAATATTTAATATGCGATTTAGCTAGCGTGGTGTAGACGGCTCAAATAGCGGTCAATATTGCGACATAAAATCTATTTTTAATTCATACGAGAGCGGAGTGTCGAAAATGAAAAAATCACTGACTTTATTTAATATCATGCTGATCGGGGTTTTGCTCCTCGGGGGTTGTGTTTCAAAGCTCGATGACGCCAATCAAAAGGTGATTCGGCCCGTACAAGTACAGGTGCTAGCTGAGGAGACAAAAGACACCATACTTAATTATGTCGGAACGATCACTGCGGATGATTTGGTGAAATACAGTTATAAGAGCGGCGGAATTCTCAGCGAATTGCGTGTTAAGAAGGGTGATCAAGTCAGTAGTGGGGCTATTTTAGCGAAGCTCGATACGAGCGATTCACTCTTAGCTGTCAATGGAGCACAAGCCCAAATGGAAGCGGCTAAAGCCCAGTATGACAAGGCAATTGCGGGCGCAACGGATGACGAACGACGTACCGCAGCCCTCAATCTTCAAAAGGCTGAAGATGCCTATAACTATGCGAATGACAATTATGTTCGACTTGGGCAGCTCTACGAGGCGGGGGCCATATCCACAAGCCAGTATGAGGGTGTCAAGTTAGAGGTGGATATCCGCCAATCCGAGCTGGAGCAGGCGCAGGCCATGTACAATCAGGTTTCAAATGGTGCACGCCAAGAGGACATCGAATCGGCACGTGCCGTCTATCAACAAAGCCTAACAAATTACCAATATCAGACCAAACAATACCGTGAGGCCGCTTTGATCTCGGGGATCAACGGTTATGTAGCGGAAATCCTCTACAATGAAGGAGAGCTCGTGCCGCCCGGTTATCCAGTCGTCGTCGTAAGGAGCACTAATCAGGTCATTAATGTGGGCTTGCCACAAAAAGAAGTGGATCTAGTTGCCATCGGTCAGCATGCCATGGTAGCGGTCGGGGATCAAGTTGTGGAAGGCGTTGTGACTTTAATCTCGGAGATTCCCAATATGGACACCCTCACCTATGACGCTGAGATCGTGCTACTCGAAGGGGAATTCCGTATGGGGATGATCGCCGAAGTCGCCATTAGTGTGGGTGATAGTACGGGGATTTGGATTCCGATTACGAGCATCATGTTCTCCGGCGAAAATTTTGTTTATACGGTGGAAGAGAATATCGTTGTACGCAAATCGGTTGTATTAGGCGAATCCCATGGCAATATGGTCTTTGTCACCGGCTTGAATGTTGGCGACCAAATGATTATTGCGAATGCTGGCGAAGTCAAACCTGGCGACCAAGTTTCAATCATTGGTAAATAGGGGGGCTTGATATGCTAAATATTTGGCGTACTGTCATTAAATATCGTCGCATTACCTTATTTATGGTGGCGATGGTGGCCATTGCAGGGATGTATGGTTATTCTGTTATGCCCCGCAATGAGATGCCAGATGGTGGGATGGCAATCGCCGTTCTGACCGTCGTCTATCCTGGTGCCGCTCCCGCGGATATCGACCGCTTGGTGGTACAACCTATTGAAGATGAAGTGGCAGAAATAGAGAAATATTCCTATAGTGCGGCTTATATTTATAATAGTTATGCCATTGTTCAGGTGCGGATGGAATATGATTTAGATGTGGACAAGACCTGGGACGAGTTGCGACGCAGATTGACAGATCTCCAAGCCACATTGCCATCCGGTTGTTGTCAGATTGATGTTAACACAGAAATTACGGAGACTGCTGGTATTATCTTGGCGCTTACAGGGAACGACTATTCCTATGAAGAGCTCAATAGTTTTGCAGAAAGTTTAGGCCGTCAACTGGGGAAGGTTGAAGGGCTTACCCGTTTTGATATTGAGGGCAAGCAAGATAAAGAAGTCATCATCAATGTGGATTACCGATTGTTAAATCAATATAATTTGTCGCTTAATGATATTGTGCAGCTGATCAAAGGGCAAAATATTGAGATTCCCTCAGGAACCATCAACAGCGATGAAGGTAAAATCAACGTCAAAACGGATGGCAACTTCATAGATATGGAGGACATCAGCAATCTAGTCATCGGGGTCTCCATGGACAACGGGGTTATTTTGCGTTTGCGGGATATTGCAACCGTAGAGATGATCACCGCTGACGATATGTACCGCATCAAACATAATGGTGAGAATGCGGTGTTATTGACGGGTTTCTTTGAAAAGAATACCAACGTCGTTCAAACGGGGCAAGAAGTTGATAAAATCGTTGATCAATTTATGGCCGATTTGCCAGCGGGCTTGAATATACACAAGGTGCTGGATCAGCCGGCAGATGTTAAGAAATCAGTCAATAGCTTTGCGATGAATTTATTGCAAGGGGTCATATTTGTCATCATAGTGGTCTTCTTTGGTATGGGACTACGCAATGCTATTATTGTTTCAACGGCGATTCCGCTGTCGATTTTCACAACCTTTGGTATGATGGTGCTCTTTGGAGTGGAGTTGCATACCATCTCGATCGCCGCACTCATTATTGCCTTGGGGATGCTAGTCGATAATGCCATCGTTGTCAGTGATGCCATCCAGTTGTGTCTTGATGATGGCCAGGAGCGGCTTGACGCCTGTATAAATGGCGTTAAAGAAGTGGCGATTCCTGTATTAACGTCTACGCTGACGACCATCGCTGCTTTCACACCTTTCCTGTGGATGCAATCCGTTGCCGCTGAATTTGTCATATCTTTGCCCATTATCATTATCATCGCCTTATCCGCTTCTTATCTGGTAGCATTATTTGTAACCCCCACCATGGCTTATATTTTCTTCAAGCCAGGCGGACAGCAATTTGATCGGTTTACCAAGATTCGTTTGTATTTCGATAAGATGCTCCAAAGAGCAATGGAAAAGAAACGCGCCATGATTATGATTGTGCTGGTCATGATTGCTGGAACGGCAGTATTGGCAATGAATATTCCACTTCAATTCTTCCCTTACGCGGATAAAGATATGATGTTTATCGATATTGCAGCTGAAAAGAATATTGATATTACTACAACGATGCTGGTAACGAATCAAATTGAAGAAATTCTGCAAAACCACCCTGAGGTTACCCAGTATACAACGTCTCTGGGCGGGGGATTACCGAAATTCTATACGACAGTCTTTAATTTCAAGCGAACAGCGAATACGGCTCAGATCCTGATGAAATTAGATTTTTCCAAGAGTGACCGCTTTAAGGATGAGGAAGCCTTAGCAGCCTCTTTACAGCAAGAGTTGGATGAAAACGTTATTGGTGGTAAGGCCATTGTGAAACGCCTTGAATTGGCGGAGTACATTGGTCACCCAATTAAGGTGCGTTTGACGGGGGATAACCTCGCCGATTTAGAGGAAGTTGCGGTCACCATTAAGGATAAACTGTATCAGATTGACGGTTGCACAAATATTGAAGATGATTTTCCAGAGCGTCTGTATGAATATAATGTGATTGTAGATAACAACAAAGCCGCCTATATGGGGTTAACGAAGTATGATGTACAGAATGAAGTCAGTATTGCGCTTAGTGGTCGAGCCGCCTCTGTGTTGCACTATCGGGGCGAAGATTTCACGATTAACGTGCAAAGCGATATCAAGAGTATTGAAGAACTCGAAAATTTGCGGATTAAATCCTCCTTTACGGGGATGAAGACGCTGCTCAAGAATGTCGCAGATGTCCAGTTGGCGGCCGTATTGCCGGGATTGAATCGCTATGATCGGGATTATACGATTATGGTCAGCAGTGATCTGCTAGCAGGCTACCAACCGCGCGATATTATGGCTGCCTTGGATGAGCAAATGCGTGATATGAATACGATGGGTGTGCAGGTGGGCTACGAAGGTGAGCAGGAGAAAATCAACGAGAATTTTGGGGAGATGGGGGCTCAAGCCGTAACGGCCTTGGTGCTTGTCTATCTCATTCTCTTGTTCCAATTCCGCTCCTTCCGCCAGCCATTAGTCATTCTGCTAACCATTCCGCTTTCTGCCATTGGGTCCATCTGTGGCCTGTTTATACTGGGTCAGCCCTTATCGTTTACGGCATTGATGGGTATGATTAGTTTGATGGGGATTGTGGTCAACAATGCAATTGTGCTAATCGATTACATTAACCGAACACGTGCAGAGGGTGAGGGCGTTGTGGAGGCTTGTATGAAAGCCACCGATAAGCGATTTCGACCCATCATACTCAGTACAACGACCACGTTTATAGGGATGATTCCCTTATTGTTCTCAGGTAGTGACTTGTTTGGACCGATGGCGATCTCATTGATGTTTGGATTGCTGATCTCAACGGTTTTGACACTGGTTGTGATTCCAGTTGTTTATAGCATAGCTGAGCAACCGAGAATAAGAGCGCCAAAAAATTTGATTGAATAGTGAGTGTAGAATATGAAAAAGACAATCTTAGCTGTTTTACTACTTTGTAGCATTCTGGTGTTGGCCTCCTGTAAGGAAGAAGTAGTGGCTCCTCGAGAAACCTTAGGAAAAGATTTACTCACCTTCTCAGCGTATAATTTTGATGAAGAAGAAGTCACTGAGGCGATTTGGCAGGAGCATGAAGTCAACATGATATTCCTTTGGGGAACATCTTGACCATCCTGTATTCAGGAGTTGCCTGAAATCGCATTATTAGAACAAGAATTAGAAGGTCAAGACGTCGGGATTGTGGCTGTTTTAACCGATTACCGCAGTGTCGGGACGGCCATAACACTTGTCGAGAGTCACAACTTAATGATGACAAATCTCTTATTGAGTGAAGATCTTTATGCAAGCATGAGTGAGGTGCAGTACATCCCCTATGTCTACTTCGTTGACAATGAGGGGCGTTCATTAGGCGTCGAGTTCAGCAGTGCGAAAAGTGCGGAAGAAATGCTAGACTATATAGCACAAGCCCGCGCCAACATCAAATAAATAATTGTAGGGAAGGTCCAAAGCGGACCTTCCTTTTTGGTGTCTTGGTTGATCCAC
>CAZVAO010000029.1:19234-20866 GCA_964625175.1 uncultured Clostridiaceae bacterium | reverse complement strand
GACACTTGGATATTATTGAAAGGGCAGCCAATCAATTTGAGCGATTAATTGTTTCTGTTGTTGAGAATCCATCCAAGAATCCTTTATTTACAGTTGAGGAG
The DNA here is from genome assembly GCA_964625175.1 of uncultured Clostridiaceae bacterium. Taxonomy (GTDB): domain Bacteria; phylum Bacillota; class UBA994; order PWPR01; family PWPR01; genus CAZVAO01. Next base: position 20,765 of record CAZVAO010000029.1, on the reverse strand, counting down.
CGTATGGATATGATCAAGATTGCGACCAATCATTTAAAAAATGTTTCTGTTGACCATTTTGAAGGACTGCTCACGGACTACGTTCAGAGCGTCAATTCTCACGCGATTATTAAAGGCCTGAGGGCAATCACAGATTTCGAGTATGAGTTCCAAATGGCTTTGATGAATCGTCAGCTTAATCCAGAAATTGAAACCATGTTTCTTATGACCCACGGACGCTACTCCTATTTAAGTTCAAGCATGGTCAAAGAAGTAATGCGACTCGGTGGTGACATCTCAGGATTAGTGATCCCTGAAGTCCACGAACGTTTAAAAGAGAAATTTTTTCACCAGCAGTAAATGAGTTCCTAAGAATGTGATTGAGAGCAAAATGTAATCAGGTCTTCAACGCAAAGACTATAATGGGGTGTGAAAATGTTTGATAAATTTTTGAAGTTATTTGATATTAGATCCGATAATCAGTGGTTAAATATTGTTTTTGGCGGCGTAATCAGTTTAATAATCGCCTGGTCGGCTGTCAGTCTGGTTTTTGATTCCAATGAGACGATTTGGACAATCATCTTATTTATTGTTTTGTGGGGATTTTTAATTGTGGGGGAATACTCAACAAGTAAAGCGAAACAAGAAGGTGTACAAAAGAATAAATCAAAGAAGAAAAAAAAGAAATAAAACGAAAGTGACTGCGTGTGCAGCCACTTTTTTCATAGGATATTAAGGCGCGAGATTCAGCAAATTAGCTAGGTTTCTACGATATTCAGTGAATCTTGTCTGTCCAAGCGTCGTCATTTTGATAGAGGTATGAGGCATTTTGTTAAGAAAGGTTTTCTCTATGTGGATATAGCCACCAGTTTCCAATTTCGTGAGATGAGAGGAGAGATTCCCCTTTGTTAATCCGAGATGCGTCAGTATAAAATTAAAATCAACGACATCGTAGCGAGAAAGTAAAACCATTATTTTTAGTCTAAAGGCCGTATGTATATTACGATCTAACGGCGCGAGAAAGATTTGGTCGTATCCAGTCATATTCGATTTCCTTTCAAAAATAAATTTTTCAGATTTTGAACGTTGGTTACGGGGTGGTCAATGCCCTCAAATGAGGCAAGTACTGTGCAACAATTATGATAGTGATTAATGGAAAACGAAAGATTAGACATTGAAGTCTAGAATAATGGCGCTTATGTTTAGTAATCAAACATTCATTTAGTCCATTTCATACAATGCAAATAAGTTTGCAATACAAACCAATTGTACTGCTTATAACAAGGTTTGTAAATAGAAGAATGAATTATTTCCTCAAAAAAGCACTTGAAAAATTGTAACGATTTACTTTGTTCCATTCAAAATGCTGAATTGTTCGTTTACTGCTAGTCGGCGCTCCCCGATCTATTAACACAACCCATATTTTTGCTGGAACAAAATCTACATTGCAATTCACATTATGGCTTTGCAGATGGAGCAAGTGATTGTACTATCGATTAAAATGAATTAAAATGATGCGTCTATCAATCCTTTTTAGGAAAACGGTTCAAGG
>CAZVAO010000029.1:0-19134 GCA_964625175.1 uncultured Clostridiaceae bacterium | reverse complement strand
TGCAAATAAGTTTGCTGCACAAACTCAAAAGCATTACAGTATTTTGCATAAAGAGTCAAAATATCTTGCTTAATTTGCGGGGGTAAGATAAAGATTTGCTTGTTGAGGTTTATCAGCAATTACGGATTGGTATCTAATACTAAATTTTAGGGTCAATGTGCTATGCGGGTCGCACAACTATAGATTTTTGAGAGCAATTGATCCAAAACATCAAAGTGGCGTAGACATAACGATTATTATATGATCATGTAAGAAAATACAAATAAGTTTGCGAAACAAACTAACTCTTTATAATAATATAAGTATGAAGGCGGTCGATCACAATTTGTCATAGATAATCTTCTTATGTTAGGCGGTGCTATTGTTCTTTCTGTTTTGTTATTGTATAATGACAACAGCAATTAAAGAGGGGTTTATTATGAAACATATAAAAACAATTAACAAAGCAACACTTCAAAATTTCAATAAGGCTTGTAAAGAGTGTAAGACTTCCTGCCAGTCTGCTTGCAAAACTTCATGCACAGTAAGCAGCCAGGATTGTGAAAGAAAGTAACGCTACTTTAACTTAAATTCTTCTAAGCTCCTTCTTGGGGCTTAGTATTATTTTATGGAGGAATAACTATGGTTCATATTTTTGAAGTCAATAAAGAAATATTTGCTTTAGATACCGAGAGTGGTATCTTGCATCGTATTGATCAGACTGCTAAAGACGTATTGGACAAAATGATTGCTGGCGAATCTACTGAAGTGATTATTGCTTCATATAGTCCAGATCAACGCGCAGATATTGCTGATTTACTAAATGAAATCGCGAGTCTTAAAGAAAGTCAGCAACTCTTTACAGAAGCAGTTGTCACAGGTTTTCAACCAAAACTTGCAGATACGGTTGTTAAGGCACTTTGCTTACATATTGCCCATGATTGCAATATGCGTTGCTCCTATTGTTTCGCTGAAAGTGGCGAGTATAAAGTCGGCAAACGTGAATTTATGACCCCAGAGGTTGGTAAGTCTGCGGTAGACTTTCTGATCAATCAATCGCAAACGCGCCATAACCTAGAAATGGATTTCTTCGGTGGCGAACCGCTGATGAATTTTAACACCATCAAAGAGATTGTCTCTTATGCGAATCAAAAGGCCTTAGAGTTTGATAAAAATATTCGTTATACATTAACGACAAATGGGTTATTGCTCAACGATGCTGTGATTCATTTTGCCCTAGAGCACAACATACAGCTTATCATGAGTCATGATGGTCGCCCAGAAATGCATAATCAAATGCGTCCATTGGCTGGAGGGCAACCGAGCTATGAAAAAGTGACCAAGAACTTTCAACGCGCGCTTGAACTCGGTGTAAAGGATTACTATATGCGCGGTACCTATACAGCCTACAATCCCGACTTTCTAGCGGACATCAAACACCTTCTTGACTTGGGTTTCTCGGATATCTCATTTGAACCCGTTGTTACAGATCCGGCAGAGCTCTATGCACTGTCATTTGATCATTATGACCGATTGGTTGAAGAATATGAGAAATTGGCAGCATTCTACATTGAACAATATCAAAAAGATGAGCGTTTTATCTTCTTTCATTATGAAGTCAATCTTAACCAGGGACCCTGTTTAGCGAAGCGACTTACAGGGTGTGGGGCAGGCTTTGATTATATGGCGGTTGCTCCAAATGGCGATCTTTATCCTTGCCATCAATTCGTCGGTCTCGATGACTTTAAGGTGGGAAGCGTTTATCAGCCTGAAGATTTGAACCATGCGATCTCTGAGGACTTCCTCCAGGCTCACGTTTTCAATAAGCCTAAATGTGAGAACTGTTGGGCTAAATACTATTGTAGTGGCGGGTGTCATGCCGATTCATTCTTCCGTAATGGCAGTTTGACCGAACCCGTAGACTTAAGCTGTGCGCTGCAGAAGCGTCGCCTAGAATGTGCTTTGGCTGTTCAGGCGCAATTATTGGAAATCAAAAATGCAAGATAGCGGCCTCTATCTTCTCGTATTTTATTTACCAGAAAGTCAGGATCTTAAAATCGGGAGTAGAGGTGTGTTCACCTTCCAGCAAGGGTATTATGTCTACACGGGTAGTGCCAAGCGCAATCTACATGCGCGCATTAGTAGACATATGCGCAAAAAGAAAACACTGCGGTGGCATATTGATTACCTAAGTGTTGAGGCACAATGCATTGCCCATTTTGCTTTTTTTGAGCCAATCTTCACTGAATGTGAATTGAATCGTCGTATCGTCAATTTGCAGGGAGCGACTATGCCAGTGAAGGGTTTTGGGTCGAGTGATTGTTCTTGTTTTAGTCATCTGGTTTACTTTGAGACCTATCCGTGTGGGCTTAATGAAATCGCTAAAGTAGAAGACTAGTCAATTATTAAAATGAATTATCAGGTTCGATTGCCTAATTCAATAGATAAATTATAGTTTTTCAATAACGTTATGAATCAAAGGGTAAACGCCACTAGATAAGTATGAGCATTCTTTAATGACCTCTGGATAATCAGGGGTCATTACTATTTGAAAAATCAATAATAGCTATTATTGAGCTGTTTAGGAGTAAGATACATTTCGCTTTTTTTAAGTGATTTTTGCAGTGATATGCGTAATATTGATCAAGCGTAATTTATAAGACCTATAAAAAACAAAAAACTTACATTTTATAGTCCAAATTTTGATTTTGCGAATAAAAAATACTTTACAATATTGCAATATTGAAATATTATAATATTGAGGTGATCATATGTACAGTCTAGATGATATTATGCAGGATTTAGAAAACTACACAGAAATATTAAAGGCTCTAGCACACCCAATTCGATTGGGAATGGTCAAACGCTTAATCGATAAAGGTTGCTGTAACGTGACGACCATGTGTATTCACTTGGGGATTCCCCAATCAACGGTGTCCAATTATCTTGCAAAGCTAAAGAATGCAGGAGTCATTGAAGGGGAGAGGTCTGGTACTGAAATTAATTACTGTGTGACGAACCCTATTGTTAAAAAAGTAATCGTAGCATTATTTGACTAATGTCTCTACGAAACAACATCCTTTAGGAGGGTTAAGTTTGAAAAAAATTGTCTCTACATTCATTTTTTGTTTAGCAGTATGGCTCTTACTGGCCGGATTCAGCACATCAGAATTGATTTTGGGTTCAGTCGTTTCGCTGATCATCGCCTTTTTACTCGGTGAGAATTCTGCAATCGGATTCGGGTTTGACGCACTTGTAAAGTCACTTAAATTTGTGTTTTTATTTATGCCAATCTTTTTAATTGAACTTGTAAAATCTAATATCGATGTGGCCTTGCGTGTTTTAAGTCCACAATGCCCCGTTAATCCTGGCTTTGTTAAAATCCAGACGAGCCTCAAAGGGGATTTTAGTAAATTAATATTGGCAAATTCGATCACGCTAACACCAGGAACGATTACACTTGATGCTGACGACAATGCCTTATATATCCATTGGATTGATGTCCAAGGAAACAACGCGGATGAGTATCAGGAAAATATTTCGGGTAAGTTTGAGCGTGTATTAGGAGGAATATTCAATGATCAATAGTGTGTTTTTCATTTTATTAGGATCGGGTATATTCTTTTCTTTTTTGCGTCTGATTAAGGGCCCTACGCCATTTGATCGTGTGATTAGTTTAGATGCGATTAACATTATTTTAACAGGTGGCTTGGTGGTATTAGCATTACTTTTAGACAATAAACTGTACCTGGATATTTCCTTAGTCTTTGCCGTGTTGGCATTCCTAGAAACGGTTGTTTTTGCTAAATACTTGGGGGGTGCACAATGATGAATATCCTATCTGCTATTTTTCTTTTAGTAGGCGGTTTCTTCTATACCATCGGTGGCTTAGGTGTCTATCGGATGCCAGATGTCTATAATCGTGCTCAGGCAGGAACTAAAGCAACGACGCTAGGCACCATTAGTACATTTATAGGCGTCGCTGCCTTGAAACCAGAGTGGGCTCTGAAATTGTTCTTAATCATGATCTTTATCGTCATTACGAACCCTGCTTCTTCTTCAACTCTATTGAGATCCGCTTATCTTAAGGGCGTTAAACCTTGCGCCAATACGACGATTGATGATTTAGAACAGGTCTATAGAAAGGAGCGTCAATAAATGCAACTCGTAAATATTATTGAAATTGTTGTCAGTTTGTTATTAGTCAGTGTTGCGCTACTTTCTGTGTTCTCCAAAGAGACCTTCAACTCAGTCATTTTTCTTTCTGCACTCAGTATGCTCGCGGTTGTCTCATTCGCCTTGCTCCGAGCACCCGATGTCGCGGTAACGGAAGCTGTCATCGGCTCTGGTCTTAGCACCTTTCTCTTTCTCATGACCATCAAGCATCTGAAGAAGGAGGGGAACTAGCCATGCGTCGAATTTTAGCCCTTCTCTTTATCGTTGTTTTCGGCTTCGCATTCATAGCAGGTATTTCAAATAGTATCGACATAATCGACTATGATAATACCGCTGCTGCGAATGGTGTATCCCAGTCTTATATCAATAAAAGTGTCACAGGACCCAATCAAGAAGTCACTTTTGGTGTAACGGAAAATGCTGAAACGGGTTCTGCTAATATTGTTACAAGTATTATTGCAAACTATCGATCTTTTGATACCTTAGGTGAGGTTACCGTGCTATTTGCGGCTGCACTGGGGGTATCCTTACTGTTTGGTTCTTCAAACTCCTTTATAAAGCGTGGTAAAAGCGGTTTTGTTCTGGAGAAAGCTGCGAAGGTTTTGTTCCCAATCATCTTAGTTACGGGAATCTATATTTTCACACATGGTCATTTAACACCAGGTGGAGGCTTCCCCGGAGGCAGTATGATTGCCTCGGCATTTCTATTATTGTATATGGCGGATGAAAATTTCCAAGTTCAAATTTCAGGATTTAAAGCTTTGGAAGGTTTCGCTGGTTTCGCTTATGTTGTAATCGGTTTTGCTGGCTTATACCTAACTGGATACTTCCTAAAGAACATCTTGCCAACTGGAGTTGTTGGAGAGTTGTTTAGTGCGGGTCTGATTCCGATTGTTTATGTATTAATCGGTCTTAAAGTCGGTTCTGAGCTCACTGGTATCATCACAGAATTCTTGAAAGAGGAGGCAGCCTAATGATCTTAATCGTTTCTCTTATACTCATTTTAATAGGTCTTTATCAACTCCTCGAAACAAGAAATATCATCAAAATGCTCGTGGGTTTGAATATTCTAGAAATCGGTGTCAACATCTTTATTATTGCGATTGGCTTTGTTAAAGGTGGCGTTGCTCCGATTTTAACATCCGAGGTTTTTAATAATTTAAGAACTTTCGTTGATCCTCTGCCTCAGGCTTTAGTGCTGACATCAATTGTAATCGGATTAGGCGTTACTGCTTTAGGATTAGCCTATGCCAAGAAGATCTATGAAATGTATGGCACATACGATTTAAACGAAATAGGTGGTGACAGCCATGTATAATCCCGTATACTTAGTCGCAACGCCTTTGGCTTTAGCGTTTGCATCGATGATTTTGACGGGTAGTAAAAAATTCCTGGCAATTGTTGGCGCACTAAGTAATGTGTTGATTGCGATTTTTGTCTCACATGGATCAACCGTAATTGGCGGATTTCGAATACCCTATGGGATCAATATCTATGTCGATAATTACGCCGCTTTTGCTCTAGTTCTAATAAATGGCTTATTCCTAGCGGCCCTTCTTATGTCACCCGACCTGATCGGTAAATACGCACCAATCCTCTTAACGGCTTTAGCGGGCCTTAACGGGATGCTCATCACAGGCGATCTCTTTAACCTATTCGTATTTATGGAGATTGCAGCGATATCGGCCTATGTCTTGACAAACACATCGAAGAAACCGATTCAATCCTTTAATTATGTAATTCTTGGAGCAATCGGCTCATCGCTTTATTTATTAGGGATCATTATATTCTATAGCATGACCGGAACTTTAAATATGGCGGATCTCTCGATTCGGATGGCTGGGTTGACGAGTGTTCAGAAATATCTACCCATTACCTTAATCTTTATGGGTTTAGCCGTAGAAGCTAAACTTTTGCCGATGAGTGGCTGGGTTAAAGGGATCTATAGCAATGCGAACCGCTTAGTGGGTTCATTATTAGCTTCTGTATTCGCTGGAACGATCCTCTTTGTCTTTGGTCGATTGTTCACCGTTGTTATAGCAGCGGATTCTGTATTGGTAAATCTGATGATGGTTATTGGTATCATCACATTTATCTTTGGTGAATTTGCAGCTTATAAACAAGTGAAAATCCGCAAGATTCTGTTATTCTCCAGTATTGGGCAGGCAGGACTAATCGTAACCTTGTTCTTATCTGGACTGGTTTTCCCTGCAGTACTGCAAATTGCTAATAATATCATCTCTAAACTCATCATGTTTTCTACAGCGGGGGCGATGCAAGAAGCGCATGCTACGGATGACTATACTGCATTAAAGGGTGCATTCTACAAAAATAAGTTACTGGGACTCAGTTTTACCTTTGCGGCACTTTCGCTAATGGGCCTTCCTTTGTTCTTCGGCTTCTATGCAAAATTGAATGTGTTGTATAGTGTTTTTGCCTCTGGGAATTACTACTTGCCAGCTCTGATCTTATTACTAACCATTATTGAAGGGGCCTATTTCATCCGTATGTTGGTGACATTATGGGCACCTGGTAAAGAGGGTTACGAATCTAAGGCTGAAGATGCTGTTAAAGAAGTACGCCTAATGCCCGTATTCAGCGTGGTGATTTCACTTGCCTTAGCATTATCCATTACTGTTTCTGGTTTGATGCCCAATTTGGTGAACGATTTGATCTCACCTGATGGCAGGTTGCTCGGCGAACAAATACAGCCATTTTACATATCTGAGATGAGAGGAGGAAACTAAATGACTTTATATCTAATTTTAGGCCTCATGCTCTTAGGTGTTATTGTGACCTATGTAATTAGCACCGTTAATGAAAAAGCTGGCGGATATATGACTGTTTTAGTTTCGCTAGTCGGTCTTGTAACCGTATTCATGATCAAAGACCAAATTGGCAGTTTTGAGAGTATCTCTTTATTGAATTTCAAGATTACAACCGTCGGTTGGTATTTCGCAATGGTAATGTTAGTCACTTATTTTACCACGTCTTTCTTCAACCCTTTCTGGATGGATCGACTCATTTATCCACGTGCTTATAACTTATTGTACGTGTTGTCATTAGCGAGTACGATTGGGCTATTCTTTGCTAGAGACTTAATCACATTGTTCATTTTCTGGGAACTTGTCGTCTGGTCATCAACGTTCATCATCCAAATGGGGAAGTCACGTCGTGCCTCTTATGTTTACTACGTTTTAAGTGCGATTGGTTCTATGGTATCACTCTACTCCATTATGTTGACCTATAATCATGCAGGAACCTTGGAAATTGCGACTGCGTTTCAATCGCTAGCTAGTGATCCAAGTTTGGCCTTACTGGTATTCTCAACCTTCATGTTTGCTGGATTAACTAAAATAGGTATCTTCCCATTCCACGTCTGGTTACCTTTAGCGCACGGTAGTGCTCCGCATACGTTTTCACCGGTACTATCTGGTGGATTAGTCAAGATGGGCGCTTACATCGCTTTTCTCGGCGTAACTGTATTCCCAGCCTATCAAGCTTTTGCGAACTCGATCACAGTCATGGGGGTACCATTACCCATCTATGTTCTGATGGTTTTAGGGGCAATATCGATTGTCATCGGCACACTATTTGCGATTAAATCCGACGATGCTAAAAAGTTGTTGGCCTATTCCTCTGTAGCCAATGGGGGATATATCTTAATTGCCATACTGCTTAACGACCAAATGGGCTTGGCTGGTGGCTTAATGCACTTAATGAATCACGCCTTAGCCTCAGCAGCAGCCTTCTTAACCATAGCAGCGGTAGCCTATCGTACCGGCACCACTAAGATTAGTGAGCTCGGCGGGATGATTCATAGAATGCCCGTGACCTATACGGTTTACTTAATCGCCATTATCTCAATGGCTGGGATTCCACCGATGGGTGGCTTCGTCTCAAAGTGGTTAATTCTCCAAGGCTTATCAAATCGCGGATTAATCTTTATGGCAGGTGCTGCAGCATTCGGATCGATCGGTTCTTATTTGTATGTATTCCGACCTCTCGCAGCTGTGTTCCTAGGTCAATTGGCACCGAAGCATGAAAAGGTTAAAGAAGTTAACATCTTCATGCAGATTCCTATGGTGATCCTAACGGCACTAACCTTATTGTTTGGGGTCTTCCCGAAATACGTATTGACAACCATTAATCAAGTACTCTTTGATTCGGGCGTTACTCAGGTTGCTTTAGACGGCAATACAATTTTATCCACCAATGGCTTCGTGAACATGTATCGCGTTTTCGTCGTATTTGGTTTTGGGTTTGTAATGGTGCTCGTGCTCTTCCTGCTACTTCCGAAGAGTCGGCGGGTGGGCCTGATGGATACCTATACATCGGCAGAGTTTATACATACCCCAGAACTTTATCATTATGGCAACAGTTTCTATGCGCCGTTTGAACGATTGTATGCGAAACTGCCCGATGTTCTGCCGTTATATGAGCGCGGATCACGGAAAATAAAAGAACTGGGTTTGTTCTTTGAGACACTCTTTTATGGGCACATACCAGGGAAGGCGCTTTTCTGGATCTTAGCAGTCGGAATTCTATTCTATGTAGGGGGTGGCTATTAATGACGATTATGAACTTCGTATATGGTTTCTTAATGGTTCTCTTTGCTTTCGTCTTCCAAACGACATTAACCGGTTTTAATCGAAAAGTGACGGGTAGAATTCAAAAAAGAAGAGGTGCGCGTTGGTATCAGCAGTTCCTCGATATCTTCAAGGCCCTTAGTAAGCAATCGATTACACATGGCTGGGTTTATGATTTCGGGGCGATTATGGCCTTAGGCGGAATCGCTGCCACCGTGATCTTTATGCCAGTCGCTGGTTTTCAAGCTTTTCCCGGACTTGACAACATCTTTGTCATCTCCTATGTCTTAGCCGTCGGTATGCTGGGAATGGCCATGTCTTCGGCAGGTTCTGGTAATCCATGGGCATCTATCGGCGTATCGCGTGCCTTAACGAATATGCTGGCCTATGATATTCCCTTAATGATTGTCATATTTACCATCATTTTTGCCTTCAATACCGGCTCTGTTTCAGACCTAGCAGCACTTCAGCAAGGTTCAGGAATCTTGGGTTGGAATGCGATTCGGATGCCACTCGGTGGTATAGTCGCTTTTATTGCGCTTTTCGGTATGCTCGGCAAGAAGCCATTTGATTCATTCATAGCACCTGCGGAAATTGCTTCAGGTCCCATGGTTGAATATGGTGGCAAGCAACTCGGTATGATGTTTATCCTTCATGAATTGATGACATTCACAGAGGTATCACTGATTCTCAATGTCTTCTTTGGTGGTGGTGCGACCTTCCTCGAGTATATTATTAAGTATATTGTGCTTTATACGGCTACGAATATCATATCGAACGTGATGCCACGATTTAAAATCGATCAAGCCGTTACTTTCTTCTACAAAGCGCCTTTAGCGATGGCATTTATCCAAGGCCTAATTGTAATATTCACAGGATGGGGGACAACAGTATGGTTCTAAATACAGAAGAACACGCTTGTACAGCCTATAAGTCACAAGCTAATGATGTAGACCCACGCAAAATGTGGGAAAAAATTGGCGATTACTTCCGCGGAAACTCAATTTGGATGAAGTGGTACTGTACGGGTTGTGGGGCAATTGAGATGCCACCAACCATGACATCGCGTTTTGATATGGAGCGAATCGGCATGGGTCCGATGGCAACACCCCGTCAGGCAGACGTCTTGCTGATTACAGGTTATCTCTCTACCAAAACCTTGAGAAGGGTTATCTACTCCTACGAGCAAATGATGGACCCAAAATACATCGTTGCATTCGGCTCTTGTACGCTTAATGGCGGCATATACTTTGATTCCTATGCCACGATTAACAAACTTGATCTTTATCTCCCTGTAGATCTATATATTGCAGGGTGTATGCCACGGCCTGAAGCCATCATGAACGCCTTTTCTGAATTGATGGAAATGATCAAGCGTGGGGAGGCCAAAGGCTGGAAGCATTATCAAGAGAATTACGAATGGTATAAAGCGAATCAGCTTCATTCACTTGGGGAGGTTATCATAAATGATGAATTCCATGAATAAATTAATTAACGACCTTCAAGCGGATCACGACCTACAAAACTATGAGATCATTGACGCACAACAGTTAGCAATCGACATCGCTGCTCAAGAGCTTCATCAGGTATTGGCCTATTTGAAACAAAGAGGCTTTAGGCAACTCAGTCTACTAACGTGTATTGATTGGCCTAATGACCAGGTTCTTCAACTTGTCTATATCGTCATGGACTGGGATCTAGGGATCCATATTCAAGTACGTTGTAAGCTTGACCGCGATCATCCCAAGGTCACAACGATTACCAATATTTATCCAGGTGCACAGTACTATGAGCGAGATGTTCACGAGTTTTTCGGTGTGGAATTTGCCGGGAACCCAGAGTCATTTAAACCATTATTCTTAGAGCTGTGGCAGGATATCCCGCCTATGCGCAAGGATTTCGATCCACAAGCCTACTCCGATGCTCACTTCCCGGAGCGAACGAACAAAGTCAAGTTTGAATCTAAAATTACGGTACAGGAGGGGCAATAATGAAAGAAGTCAAGTTATTTCTCGGCCCGCAGCATCCTGGTATGCATGGTAATTACAGCGTTCACATGTACGTTGATGGCGATATCATTAATAAAGCGCGGCCAACTCCTGGTTTTTTGCATCGTGGATTTGAGAAAATTATGGAGCGCCGTCTTTGGATGGGTAATCTAGCCCTAATCCCACGAATTTGTGTATTGGAGCCAGATATCAACGAAATGGTTTATGCCATGGGAATTGAAAACCTTGCAAATGTTGAAGTGCCTGAACGGGCGCATTGGATTCGCATGATTATTCTGGAAATGGCACGTTTAGCGATACATATGATGGAACTTGGCGGTATTGGTGGTCCAACAGGTATGTATACTGCGGCCTACTGGGCAATCGCTCAACGCGATTTACTACTTGATATATTCGAAGAAATTACAGGAGCACGGGTTTACCATATGTATATCGTTCCAGGGGGCGTCCGCAAAGACTTACCTGAAGGAACGATTGAGCGCTTATCTGACTTACTGGACAAGTATGAAGAAGTATTACCCGAGTTTAGGGATCTGATATTAGAGAACCCAATTATTCACACGCGTACAAAAGACAATATTCTGTTACCCGAAGACGTTGTCTGGGAACTAGGGGTTACTGGAATCGGCATGCGCAGTGCAACTGGCAAACAATATGATTTGCGCAAAGTGAAGCCCTACGCACGCTATGATCAAGTAGAATTCGAAGTGCCAACGGCGACTTATTCCGATGCACTGACAAGATTACATATTAAGTACCAAGAAATGTTCCAAAGTATCAGCATTATCCGTCAGGCGATTGCAAAAATGCCACAGGAAGGGCCTGTTCGTGCAGAGATTGCACCAGGCAACGCCATTAAATGGCGGGTTCCAGCGGGTATGGTATATGCAGCGGTTGAGTCTAACAGAGGCGAATATGGGTATTTTATTGTTTCTGATGGCAAAGAAATGCCGTATCGGATTGCCGTACGTGGTGCCTCCTATCCACAAGGGCTATTAGGAATCGAAAAGTATTTACCTGGTCACCGCATCGATGATGCGTCAATTTGGATGAGTACCATGGGCGTTTGTCCACCAGAAATAGATCGGTAGGTGAGGACAATGAAGAAACAAAAATCAATGCTTTCACCCGTAAAGGCATTAAAATATCTCTTTAAAAAACCAATGACGGTCGATATGAAAGACATCTACGATACCCCCAGACCTGGTTCTGACCGCTATCGCGGGTTTCATGTCAACGATTGGGACAAATGTATCGGTTGCGGTACCTGTTCAGAAATATGTCCAACGAACGCCATCACGATGCTGGCAATTCCAGAGTTAGAGAAGAAAGAGGGGACCAAACAGGAACGCCCTGCCTTAGATTACGGACGTTGTTCCTTCTGCGGCTTATGCGTGGATATTTGTGCCTCTGATTCGTTAAAAATGTCTAAGGAGTATCTCCATTTATCGATTGATGCAGATAGTTTCTACTTCTTGCCAGATAAAAGTGGCATTCATCACATCGAAGGTCCTAAAGGCTATGTGCGCGATGAAGTTTCAGAGTTATTGGATCTTGAACGTTACCATATGACTCACGAGGGTGTAGCGCGTAAAGACTCCTTTATCGAAATCGTCAAAGGCTATTCGCTAGAGCAGGCTTTTGCAGAAAGTGCCCGCTGTGTGGAATGCGGCATCTGTACGGAAACCTGTCCGGCACATATGAATATTCCAGAATACATTCGATCCATTTATGATGGAGACTTAAAAGAGGGCGTTAAACAGATCTATAAAACGAATCCCATGGCCAATGTCTGTGGACGAATTTGTACGCATAATTGTGAAACTGTCTGTGCTCTAACGCATCGCGGCGAACCGATTGCCATTCGCTGGCTCAAACGTTATATTGTTGATAATGTATCAGCTGAAGATTATGATGCTGGAGCGCTTGAGGGTGTTACAGCACCCGTCAACGGCAAGGTTGGCATTGTTGGATCTGGACCTTCGGGTTTAGCGGCAGCCTTCTATCTACGCACCTTAGGTTATGAAGTCGATGTTTATGAAGCAAAGCCACTGCCTGGTGGGGTTATTCGTTATGGCGGACCTGAATATCGCTTACCTGAAGCATCGGTACAGAATGATATTGGGATGATTCAAAAGGCGGGCGTCAACTTTATTACGAATACCAAACTTGGCACAGATATCTCACTGGATCAACTTCATCAAAAGTATGATGCAGTATTCTTAGGAATCGGTTTCTCCTTATCCCGACCCTTAAAAATCGACGGTTATGAGCATCAGGATGTCAACTATGCGATTCCATTCTTAGCTAAGGCACGCGACTACACACGGGGCAGTGCTGAAATGCCAGATGTCCACGAAAAAGTCGTAGTTGTCGGCGGTGGTAATGTCGCTTTTGATGTCGCTCGTACCTTATTGCGCTTGCAAAACATCAAATATGGCCAGAGCCACGTTACGATTACGAGTTTAGAGGATGTCGATCACCTGCCTGCTGATCTTGAGGAATTAGAAGAGGGCATTGAGGAAGGTCTAATCGGTGATTTCGGTTATGGTCCTGACCACATTGTCATTGAAGATAATCAGATCAAAGGTTTGAAAGTGAAACGCGTCTTATCGATCATCAATGATGGTCGCTTTAACCCGTCCTATGATGAAAATGACACCCATATTGCAGAGGGGAGTCAAGTCTATATGGCTATTGGGCAAATGGCAGAATACGATTTCTTCCCAGAAGAGATGATGGACAAGGTCAGTATTAACCGAGGTAAAGTAGCTGTTAAGCCGAACGGACAGTTTGAGAACTATCCATGGCTCTTTGCGGGTGGCGACATTGTGCGAGGCCCTGATATCATTAATGGAGTTGCAACCGGTCATGATGCCGCTAATGGCATCGATGAGTATCTCAGAACACGAAACTAACATAAAGGGAGCGCTTTGCGCTCCCTTCGATTTATAGCTATTTCCAACTTAGCAAAGTCATGAATGAGGTAACCATATGCTCACAATCAAGTATTATAATCAACAATTAAATCAGTCATACGACGCCAAAGCAATGTACCAGCGCTGGGCGTCTTATCGCTCTGATGTCACTGCTCATTTGATAAGTGATGCCCAAAACGTCTTAATCATCGGCGCTGGGCACCTTAATGATATCGAATTGCGTGTATTACTCGAAAATAATAGAAAAATAACCTTATTGGATATCGACACAGATGCCATTCAAAGAGGGCTATCGATACAGGGAATAGATCCTCACAAAGTAAAGATGGTCGCAAAAGATCTCACGGACTTAGACCAAGACTATTTTTTTGAAAGAGTCCTGTATCTGCTACAAAGTCAAGATTATATAGGCCTACAACGCTACTTTGCTACCATCAGTAATCAACCTAATGATTTAGCTCTACAGGAGACGTTCGATCATATTATCATTTCTCCTATCTACACGCAACTGTTATTGCCACAGTACTATGATCTGGCTAATGCTTTTACCGATCTTGACAATTTCAGTCAGGCAATGGAGCCATTTATGATGTTGATCACTCGCGTGATCCAGCGCGTTAACCAAAGCATGCTACAACTGAGTTGCAAGAAGCGCCTAACGGTTTGGAGTGATGTACTTGAATATGAAAATAACGACGACCAACTTCGGCAGATTAAATACTTTCTTGCAAACCAAGATACGCTGTCGATTGATCGCCTCTATGAGAACTACCTCAAGCAATATGGACACGGTCTAGGCTCCTTTGGACTCCAAGACCTGCAAAAAAGTCTCTATATAGAACAGGAAGACTGGCTTCTCTGGCCCTTCAACAAACAACGCACCCTATTGGTTAAATTAATTAGCGGCATCGTAAAATAGGAACAACTAATATTTATTAAACCTATTTAATACTTATTGGATTTGCGAATTAGAGCAAGTTGTAAAAGAAAGTTGTTGACCATTAGGGACTGTCCCCAATGGTCAACAACTGACCACTAGGGACAGTCCCTAATGTGTGAACGAATTAGGTGAGATGAGAAAATATGGGTTTCCCAATAATCTTAATTACAAGAGCACCGCTCAAATTGAACGGTGCTCTGTTCTTTATGAATGAGAAAAGGATTATTGAATCCTAGCTATTGAAATAGTGAGGAGCTTGAAACATAATCACCCATGATCTGAAACCAGACCTGATCCCGGATTCCTACAATAAGCGGAAAACTTCCGCTCGTTTAAAGTCGTCAGCCAGGTGGTTTATTTAATTTAATATTAAATTGGGCCGTGCTAACTCCAGATAGACCGCCTCTGAGTACTTTCACATTCGTAAAGCCAGCCTCTATCAGAATCCGTGCCGCCAAATTGGAATGGTCACCTGTTAGGCAGACCAGGATAATTTCATCATGTTTAACAGGCTCTAGTCGATCGAGACTGTTGGGCAGGACGCCGAGTGGGATATTCATGCTACCGCGTAGATAACCGATTACACTGCGTTGTTCCGCCTCTTTCCTGACATCAAGGATGATAGGACGGCTGTCAAAATCGATTTCGTCAAATTCAATATAAGACAGCTCTGACGGACCGATAGGGGGTCTGTGGTGGTCGGATTTCATTGGATGACTCCTTGTCTGCTTATTTCTGATTAACATCCCTGAACTTGCTTTGAGGTCTTGAGGAGAGCTTGGTTGAGCTTACTCCGTTACTAAGAACCTCATATACTGCCATTATACGCTTAGCTGCTGCTAGGGGCAATATCCATTGCTTCTTGGGGTACGGGGTACAGGTTACAGGGTAGGATCACGATTCGGGGACCTGGGATCACATCAAGGTGAGCCTACGGCAAAGTATGTGCGAAAAAGGCAGGATATTAAAGCAAAAAGCACTAATCGAAATTGTTGATTAGTGCTTTCTATATTTGTTATTTAATTTGCATGTGTTTGAAACCTAATCAGCCATGTTCTGATCCCTGGTCCCAGTCGCCTATTGCTTCTTTGGGACACGGGGTAGGGGGGAAAGGTGGAGTGTTGGAAAGATGAAAGGCTAAAATACCGACATTTACATGCTAAGTGCTAAAAGCTAAAAGCTAAAAGCTAACCCCTATCGCCTATCGCCTATCACCTATCGTCTATCACCTATCGCCTAATTCCGAACCCCTAAAAAACTACTTCTTAAACGGTGGGTCTAAGTACTTGGCCAAGAAGTCGTAGGCTTTTTGCCGAGCTTTACGCGCTTCTACGGTGTCGATGCGATCGAAAACATGTCCGCCTGGGGCATTGTCGTAGATTTCATATTCGAAGTCTTTGCCTGCAGCTTTCAGTGATTTGATAAGATGTTCAACTTCAAGCACATTGACGTCTTCATCACTGGTTGTGGATTGAATCAGCAGAGGTGTTTGTAGCTTATCAGCATGCCATGCTGGGGAACGTCGTTTGTATTCTGCAGGATCTTGTACAGCAGTTTTGCCAATATGGTAATCCGCAGAATATAAAC
Organism: uncultured Clostridiaceae bacterium; assembly: GCA_964625175.1. GTDB lineage: Bacteria > Bacillota > UBA994 > PWPR01 > PWPR01 > CAZVAO01. Next base: position 2,915 of record CAZVAO010000029.1, on the reverse strand, counting down.
TATGATAGTTCTCCCCTTTATAACCCATGCGGGCTACAAGGTCACTAACCGGAACACCTGCATAAGCGGCAACATAGGAGTCAGGATGGTTGAAAATGTTGAAGAGGGTATGTAACCCGCCATGACTCCAACCCATGATGCCTACGCGCGCTGGATCAACCATATCAAGGGTTTCAACGGCCCAGTTACGGGCTGCAAATGTATCCTCTGTTTCTAGTCCGCCGTAATCGATTAGTTTGTAATACTGTTCGCCATAGCCTGTGCTTCCGCGATATTCAGGTGATACAATTACATAACCTTGGTCCAATAAATCTTCCATCAGGTGGTAATCACGCGATGCAAAGTTTGCATGAACACCGCCGTGGATGTAGACCATTAGGGGATGCTTGCCACCTTCAGCACGTTTCTTGGGTACAAAAGTGTAAATCCAAAGCACAAAGGGATTCCCTTTATTTTGATCGGATTGTGCCATTGTGTTAGCGGGGACAGGCCCAATAATCCGCCATTTATCTATTTTTGCTTTGTGCCCTAAGAATTGCTGCCAGAGCACGTCATCCATGGTTTTTTGCAAAGTTTGCATTTGGAACGTGCCATTATCACGCATTTGTTGAATTCGATCATCTGTCATTGTTTGTTTTCTCCTTTCAGAGATAGATTCTATAAATAGTCAAGCAATGGTCAAGCAATAGCCAAGCAATGGTCAAGCAATAGCCAAGCAATGGTTAAGCAATAGTCAAGCAATAGTCAAGCGATTGTTAAACGATTGCAATTCGCCTAACAGCTAACTCCTAACACCTATTGCCCATCATCCATCGCTTCTTGGGGACACAGGACACGGAGTAGGGTGGAAAGGTGATTGCTTAATTCTGAATCCGAACCCCTAATACCTAACACCCATCGCCCATCATTAATCCCCTAACTCCTAACCCCTAACGCCTAACACCTAATATCTAATATCTAACACCTATTTCCAAAAAGGCGGCTTGAGATATCCAGCCATGAAGTCATAGACTTCTTTGCGCACTTCTCTTGCAAAAACAGTGTCAATGCGGTTGAAGGCGTGTCCTCCTGGTGCATTCTCATACACTTTGTACTCGAATGTTTTGCCTTCGGCTTTGAGAGCCTTAATCATGTGTTCCACTTCGAGCACGTTAACATCTTCATCCGCAGTGTTGGTGTGAATAAGTAGTGGCTTCTCTAGCTTATGGGCATGCCATGCAGGTGAACGCATTTTGTAGGCGTTAGGATCTTGAACAGCCGATACCCCAATATGGTAATCTGCAGAATATAATTTATGATAGTTCTCGCCTTTGTAACCCATACGAGCAACTAAGTCACATACAGGCACACCAGCATAGGCACAGTTGTAAGAATCTGGATGGTTAAAGATGTTAAAGAGGGTATGGAGTCCTCCGTGACTCCAGCCCATGATACCAACACGTTCCGGATCAACCATATCGAGGGTTTCTACTGCCCAATTACGTGCTGCAAATGTATCTTCAACTTCAAGTCCGCCGTAATCAATCAGCTTGTAATATTGTTCGCCATAGCCTGTGCTGCCACGGTATTCAGGCGAGACGATGATATAGCCTTGATCGATGAGCTCTTCTACAAGATGATAGTCACGCGTATGTAAGTTTGAGTGTACGCCATCGTGTAGGAAGACCATCAAGGGATATTTCTTGTTAGGGTCTAGATTGCGGGGTACAAAGGTGTAGGTCCAGAGCACAAAGGGGTTGCCTCTGTCTTGATCCGATTGGGCTAACGTGTTTGCTGGTACGGGACCAATGATCCGATGTTTGTCAATTTTAGCTTTATCCCCGAGATAATGGTGCCAAAGGGAATCGTCGATTGTTTTCTGTAAAGACTGAAATGAGAATACGTTTCGTTCGCGCATATTCTTAATCATATCGTCCATTGCAAAACCTCCTATAAATCAATTTACCTAAAAAAAATTCGCCCTTTATGGGCGAATTCCTGCTTGTATTACATACTTAAATCTTTTGGGTGGGTAAGTGGCTTGTTTTCTTTGCAAATGGGGCAATCTTCTGGATCATAGGCGGGAACAGACATCGTCACCAAAGAATGTTGGTTTTCGTGAAGTTTAACTTTACCCGCACTGCGATCGACTAATACGGCCACGCCAACGATATCAAGATTGGCATATTCACAGGCAATCATGGCACGTTTAATGGAACCGCCCGTAGAAAGGGCGTCTTCCACAATTAAAACTTTTGTTCCAGGGGCTAAGCGAAAACCGCGACGAAATACCATGCCGCCTTGATCATCTTTCTCTGTATACATCGCTTTAAGACCGAGTTGTCGTGCGAGCTCGTAAGCAAGGATGACGCCACCCATGGCAGGACCAACAACAACTTGAGCATCCGTATCTTTGAACTTCTCAGCAAGCGCCTTCATAGCGGTTTCGGTATGCTCAGGATATTGCATGAGTTGTGAACACTGTAAAAAAGTTGGGCTGTGCTTGCCAGAAGTGAGGATAAAGTGACCTTCGAGCACCATACCGGTGTCTTTAAAGAGTTGCATCATTTGATCTTGGTTCATTTGGATCTCCTTAGTTCTTTTTTTGGAAGGCTGCATAGCCTTGAGCCATTTCTTCTACGATCTTCAGTGCGGCTTCGCGTGGATTTTCTGCTGTGCGGATCGGTCGTCCAATGACAATGTAATCGCCACCTTGTGCGAGTGCATCATAAGGGGTTGTAATGCGTTTCTGGTCATTTTTCACAGACCATGCAGGGCGAATCCCTGGTGTGACGGTCAAAAAGTCTTGTCCGCAACGCTCTTTTACAAGAGAAATTTCTTGCGGTGAACAGACAACGCCATTGCAACCACTCGCCTTGGCTAAATCGGCCCAGTTAGCAACCGTTTCGCTAACGCTAGTAGATATGCCTAAGTTG
>CAZVAO010000028.1:0-21238 GCA_964625175.1 uncultured Clostridiaceae bacterium | reverse complement strand
GTCGGCATTGAAGTCATAGTGGTTTGCATACTACTCATGCTGCTCACAAGATGTCTGCCAAAGAGACTGGCGCGGAAATAATTTGGCTGATAGCCTTGATACCAGCTTGGAGGTTCAAGAGCGATACTCTCAAACTTCTCTGCCCACTTATCGCTGACACCAAGTACCATGGCATAAGCCATCGTGTCATAGAAATACTCTGGGTTTTGCTCGACAAGTGCTTCCAACCTGGGTTTCTCAGCATATAACAGGAAGTTCTTAAATCCGAGAATCTTGTTAAGTCGATCGGTCGCAAAATCAGATCGCTGTGGCATAGCCATGCCCAGCATATTGAGTGCGACACTCGCACCGACTACGGCGATCACATCGATAAAGCTCAACAATGTCGTCATTGATATTATGAAACCGATCAATAGCGATGGAATCCCTGCAATCACAACGATCATGACAGACCCGAACTTGAAACCAGGCTGCAGATTCATCCGCGATAATCCAAAGCCCATAATAAACATAATCGGCATGACATATACGAGCCCCAACATAAGTGAGAATCCAACTAGAATAAGCCCAAATCCCAATTCGAGATAAAGGAGTGCTAAGATCATCATGAAAGCTGGTAGAATCGAGGACAGCATCGTTAAGGCTTGCTTCCCAACACTCTTCTTGGTATATAGTCTACGATCACTCGACTTGTAAGAGTTGATTATCATACTACGTGTTGCATTGACGGTCACGTAAAACGCTTTTTCAAGATCGACATCGTGTACCGTTTCACCATCACCATACTCAAATAATTGTGTGAACATAGTGGCTTCAAATGCTTCCATCTCTTGATTGGCATCGCGCAATTTAATAAAGCTAAATGAGGTGTCCGGCTTTTTCAAACGCCCAAACAGCGAATCATCCTGTTCGGAATGCTCCTCAATACGCAAGAAGCCTTTTGAGGCCCAGTAAATAATAAGCGATATGATATCTTGGTTATCGATGGTCCCATCTACGATGTAGCCAACCTCTGCGGGTGTCATACCATCAGGCGGATAGAAGCCAACCACAGGTGTTAACTGGATATCTCGACCATGGCGCGACCATGTGAAATAGGCCCAGACGACTAACAGCACACAAAGTCCATACATTAAATAACGCATAATGTAAAAACCGGCGTTATTGTCTTTAGCACTTTGATAATAGCCCTCAGGCAATGTCAAGGCGACGGTTAACCCTTCATTTGGTCCTAAAGGACCGTTTATTCCGCCTGTGATTGTTAAACCACTCACATCATAATAGGTATTCGTTGTATCGGAACTCCCATATCGTCCACTGGTTACATTGAGCTTTGAGGCATCAAATTCATGAGGCATGGTAATCGTAAAGGTCGCATCTTGAATCGTAGTCGCCCAATCTGGTCCTATTAGATTGAAATAGAATTCATCAAGCTCGCTGATAAAGTCTTTTCCCATCGTATAGGTGTAGTTAATCTGATAGGTTTTGATACCATCAACCAGATAATCCGGACTCCCGATACGAATATTGATATAATCGTCGCCAGCGTCTCGATTAATCGTATAGTCATAGCCAGGCACCGATATATCCGTGATTTTGACAGTTAGATCATTATGTTTGCGGGGAATAAAGCGATATATCCCATGACGCGGCTCACTGTATTCCACCTTGATTGTTTCTGAAATATCATAGCTGTTATTATCCATGACATCAATCTGGATATCGTAGTTTAATATTTCAAAGTACTCTAAAGCAGAACCATTAACTATTGTTGAAAGTAGTAAGAGGGTTCCAAGGAAAAGTAAAACTGCAATTTTTCTTTTCATGAAACTAAAAATTTACTTCAACATTGCGACGTTCGCCGGCATCTTCCACTTCAAAGAATGGCTCTTTTACAAAACCGAAGATAGAAGCAACGATTGAATGAGGGATTACCTCACAACGTGTGTTGAACTGACGGACGATAGCATTGTAGTATTTGCGTGATTCGGCGATTTCACCTTCAACAACTTGAAGCTCATCCATTAATTCCAAAAAGTTCTGGTTTGCTTTTAATTCTGGATAGCTCTCGCTTAAAGCAAACAATCGACCCAGTGTACTGCTTAAGGCATCGTTACCTGCCTTAATCCCCTCTCTAGTCGTTGCACTCATCGCTTGGTTACGTGCCTCGATTACCGCAGTAAATGTTTCCTTCTCATGTGTCGCATAGCCTTTAACGGTATTTACTAAGTTAGGAATGAGATCATAGCGCTTTTTCAGATAGACATCCATCGTAGAAAACGCCTCTTGAACCATATTACGCAGACGAATAAATCCATTATAACTTCCAACGAAGAATAGAACTACGAGTAACAGCAATCCACCAACAATATATAACATTAATACTCTCCTCTCTACTTATTCAATAAGTATACAGTTTCCAATAAAACAGTTGCCCCTTTAACCAAATCATTTACATCTGTAAACTCGTCGGGTGCATGACTAATACCCTTTACGCTCGGTACAAAGATCATACCTGTTGGCGTAATGTGAGCCATTGGATTCGCATCATGTCCTGCCCCACTCGGCATCAAACGGTAAGAATACCCCGTTTTCAAGACAGCAGATTCGATTGCCTGCATCATTCCGCTATCCATTTGCACACTACCTTTATCAACTATTTTCTCAATATTAACTGATTTTTGAAGATATTTTTCAGTTAAACATTGAGCCACTTCCTCTGCATAACTTAGGTCCATCGCCCGCATCTCAATAATATAACGAACTTCGCCTGGTATGACATTCACCGCACCTGGGAAAATCTGCATTTTGCCAATCGTTCCAACCATGTGCGCTTGGCGCTCGTCAACCAATTGGTAAAACGTTTCCATTGTCGCGATTGCCTGCCGCAAAGCATCGTCCCTGAGATTCATCGGCGTGGTACCTGCATGGTTTGCTCGCCCAATTACGGTTACGGCATACCGCTGGATCCCAACAATACCCGTAACAACGCCGATATCCTCGCTGGCGTCGTCGAGAACGGCCCCCTGCTCAATATGAAGCTCTAAGTAACACAATAACTCATGCGGGTCTACTTTGGCGCTCAGAACGTCTGCTGTTGTCAAACCAACCGCTTGTAAGTCCGCTTCCTTGACATGACTAGCGGTGCCACTATAGCAGCGGCTACCAAAGGTGCCCCCTACTGCTCCACCTTCTTCACCACAAAAAGCCGCTAAGCGAACACCATGTACTAAAGGCGTCTCCAGTTCAACCAGCCGAGCTAAGCATTCTAGACCTGCAACCACACCGAGCGAGCCATCGTAGGCACCACCCTGTGGGACGGTATCGAGGTGGGATCCGATTGTGATATATTGTCCGGACTCACCTGGGATTTCACCAAAAACATTACCAATACAATCTTGGTAATGCTTGATATTGAGCTTGTCCAACTGACGAATCAACCATTCTTGAGCGGCTTTTTCAGCCGGTGAAAACCCTACGCGTGTCAACCCACCTAAAGGATCTAGCCCTATTTGTGCTAGCATCGCTAGATTATCCAAAAATCGTTGCTCATTTATATGCATTCGACTCACATCCCTTAAGCACTAAATTCGCAATCAAAGCTTAAATTCCTGCTAAATTGTCAAGGTTCTAATAAATTAATTTACCCATTCTATCGTGCTGCTAAACCACATAAACCCCTATTTTGCTCTATAAAAATTTAACCGGCGCAGACTGCACCGGTTAACACGACTATATTACTTCTGAATATTTAATTTAAGGGCCAATTTTTCTAACATATCCACTGTCATTGAGGCCATATCATACTTGGGATTCCAGCCCCACTCAGCACGAGCGGCGCGATCATCCAAAGAATTAGGCCATGAATTCGCAATTGCTTGACGCACGGGATCCACATCATAAGACATTTCAAAACTGGGAATATGTTTTTTGATTTCTGCGGCCAACTGCTCAGGGGCAAAACTCATGGCGGTAACGTTGAAGGCGTTGCGGTGAATTAACTTACTACCGTCGGCCTCGGATAACTGAATAATCGCATCAAGTGCATCGGGCATATACATCATGTCCATTTGGGTGCCTTCGGCAATAAAGCTCGCGTACTTACCCGATTTTAAGGCATCATAGTAAATATGAACGGCATAATCGGTTGTTCCCCCACCTGGTAACGTTTTATAGGAAATCAGACCAGGATAACGTACGCCGCGTGACTCAACACCAAAACGCAATTTGTAGTAATCACAGAGTAGCTCACCCGCCACTTTGGTCACCCCATACATAGTCGTAGGACGCTGTATGGTATCTTGTGGAGTTTGATCTGGTGGTGTCGTTGGTCCAAAAGCTGCGATGGAACTCGGTGTAAAGACGGATACACCCGTTTCGCGAGCCACTTCCAAAACATTATATAAACCGCCCATGTTGACATCCCATGTCAACCCAGGCTTCTGTTCACCCACTGCCGAAAGCAAAGCTGCCAAATGCACAATATGATCAATATCGTATTTCTTTACCACTTCAGCAATGCGCGAAGCATCTGTTACATTAATAATCTCGAATGGTCCCGCCTCAACGACTTCTGGCATCCCGTCTGCTTTAATATCGCTGACGACAACATGATTAACACCATATATTTCACGCATCTTCAGTGCTAATTCTGAACCTATTTGCCCGAGAGCACCCGTTATTAAAATATTTTTCATTTTCTACCTCCATAACTTTTTATCACTCCTATTCTATCTTAAAGTTGCTTAGAGACCAACAACTAAAATCAAATATCATTCGCTTTTCTTAATATTCTGCTATAATTAAATGACAAAATGACATACAGGGAGACACTGATGAGAAAATTCGCTTTTTTTATCTGCATACTTGGACTGCTTATAACAGCCTGCCAACCACAAATCAACACCATTGAGGAAACCTACGACGTTATTGTCGTTGGTACAGATCCTGAGGGGATTGCCTCTGCTCTTGCCGCAGCACGGGGCGGCGCTCAGACTTTGTTGATTGATACGCGAGGTGAAGTGGGTGGACTGTTTACTTTGGGCTGGCTAAATTTTTTAGATATGAATTATGGCCCCGATCATACCCTTCTAACTCAAGGCATTTTCGCTGAGTTTTTCAACCAAGTTGAGGGCGTTTCATTTGATATTCAAACCGCTCGACGGGTATTCACAGATATGATTGAGGCAGAGCCTAATTTAACTTTGAAACTTAACTTGACAAATCTCAAAATTCATCTTAATCAAGCGAATACAAATGATGACGCCGTTCAGATTCAGTCACTTTCCGCAACCTATGAAGAGAGCGACTATGTTTTTACTGCTCCGATCTATATTGATGCTACGCAGAATGGTGATCTTGCTGCCCTTGCAGGCGCACCCTTTAGTATGGGTCAAGAAAGCATTGGTGGTCCTGCCTATGGTATGGCTGTCACTCAGGTTTTTAAAATTGGTGGTGTTAAGGAGGATGACTGGCAGCGCCTACGTCAATATCTGCGCGATGATGGTGATGTCAACAGCGGCTCAACTTCTCGCTCTGCCTGGGGCTTCGCTGATTTTTATACCAACTATAAAGCGTCGCAAGAGAACGTTCAATTACGGGGTCTCAATATTGCTCGCCAATCCGATGGCTGTATCATGATTAATGCTTTGCAGATTTTTCAAATAGATCCCTTAAGTCAAGAATCACTCACTTTCGCAAAAGAAAAAGCACTCATTGAACTCGACCACATCATTCCATTCCTACAAGAACATGTTGCTGGGATGGAAAATGTGGCACTTCTTTCGGTAGCCCCCGAACTTTATGTGCGTGAATCACGCCACTTTGACACTGAACAGCGCTTAAGTCTTAGTGATGTGCTGGCAAATCGCGATTTTGAAGACAGAATAGCACTCGGTAGTTACCCTGTTGATTTGCAAGGCACCGCTCCAGGTGCGGATGTGATCATTATCGGCAACCCTTTGCAGTATTCGATACCACTCGGCGCTATCATTCCCTTATACGTAGATAATCTCTTGATTGCAGGCCGCACGGCGGGATATGACCCCCTTGCCCATGGAAGCGCACGGGTTGTGCCCATCGGGATGTGCGTGGGTGAAGCGGCTGGCACATTTGCTTCTCTTGCTCTAAACCAATCCCCCATACTAAGACGATTGGCGGAAGACTCATCTGTCGTAAAAGCGCTGCAAGAGACGCTAATAGCGAATGGCGCCTATCTGCCTTCTTACGACTACACACCTGATCTTGTTAACCACCCCTATTACGAAGGTCTAGACTTTGTTAGAAGCTACGGCCTGATTCAAGGACGTTACCAAAATGATTACCAATTAGATGAACACGTCAGCATAGGAGAATTTGATCATATTCTGCGAACCCTCTCACGAGTACGCCCCTGGTTAGCGCGTATTGAGTGCGTGCAGCCTAGCCAAATGACGGATTCTCTTTCGCTGGATTCTCTTTCGACGCGCTATTCTCTAAGTGGCAATCTACTCGATTATTTAGCTAAACAAACCGTATGGATGTCCATCATTGATCCCTCAGCCCTTACCCGCGGTGAAATGTGTCAGCTTATCTGGCATATCGATTCTTTTACCCTTCAACTCTATTAATCTCAGGAGGTTCTTATGAAAATTTTAGTTTTTTGTGGAAGCGGCCGTGCGCATAGTAATACAGACCACTTACTTAAACAAGTCGCTCAAGGTGCTATGGATAACAATCATGAAATTGTGAGCTATAACCTTGACCAACTCTCATTTAAAGGATGTAAAGGCTGTGGAGCATGTAAAGCAAGTGGCACGTGTAGCCGCATCGACGCCATGACCCCTATTTACCAAGAATTATATGACTGCGACGCTGTTGTCGTAGGCTCTCCTATTTACATGGGTGATATAACGGGTCAAACCAGATTATTTTTTGACCGCTGGTATGCCCTCAAGAATCGCGATTTTAGCCGTCGCATCCTCGACGATAAGAAAGGTGCCCTGATCATTGTTCAAGGTGCTCAAGATGCAGCTAGCTATCAATCTTGCCTTAATAAATGGATGAGATTTCTAAGCTCATATGGCTTCATTACCCCCATTGAACATACGATTATTGCTGCGGGCATTGGACCCGCAGGCCAGATTAGCAACCATCCCGATTTAATGAAAAAAGCCTATCGGATCGGGCATAATTTATAAATTGACAGGCTAAGTAGGCAATGATATACTCCTTCTATAGCGTTGATCAAGATTAGTAGTTGCTGATATATGACTTCAGAGAATCAAACATGTGGTGGAAGTTTGATGACTATACAGCGATGAATTACACCTTGTGAGCTGATAACCGCAGAGGTTACGGGTCTGCCCGTTAGCGCAGTTTGAGGCATTCTGTGTTGAAACAGAATGTGAATTAAGGTGGTACCACGGGTCCAACTCGTCCTTAGCTGAGTTGGGCTTTTTTGTATTTAAAAGGAGGTAAATAAATGAGTAATGTATATGATGTTTTAATGGAACGTGGCTATATTGAACAGGCCAGTCATCCTGAAGAAATTCGAGAGATTCTTGGGAAAGAGAAGATTACGTTTTATATTGGCTTTGATCCTACAGCGGAAAGCCTCCACATCGGGCACTTTCTGCAGATCATGGTCATGCGCCATATGCAGGCTGCTGGACATCGCCCCATAGCACTGCTTGGTGGCGGAACCACCATGGTTGGCGATCCAACGGGTAAAACCGATATGCGGCAGATGCTGACGCGCGAATCCATCGCAGAGAACGCCGAAAAGTTCAAAAAGTATTTTTCTAAGTACTTGGACTTCAGCGAGGGTAAAACCTTGATGCTGAACAATGCGGATTGGTTGCTCGATCTCAATTATGTTGATTTTCTGCGTGAAATCGGTGTGCATTTTTCAGTTAATCGCATGCTAGCGGCAGAGTGTTATAAGGCGCGCCTCGAAAAAGGTCTTTCTTTCTTGGAGTTCAATTATATGCTGATGCAGGGCTATGATTTCTGGTATCTCTACAAGAATTACAATTGCATCATGCAATTCGGTGGCAATGACCAATGGTCAAATATCCTTGGGGGAATGGAACTTGTTCGCCGCAAAGAGCGTGGTCAAGCCTTCGCTATGACTTTCGCACTGCTAACGAATAGCGATGGTAAAAAAATGGGTAAGACTGAAAAAGGTGCTTTATGGCTCGATGCCGATTTAACGCCACCTTATGAATTCTACCAATACTGGCGCAATACGGAAGATGCCAAAGTTGGTGAATGTCTGGCCTTATTGACCTTCTTACCGATGGAAGAAATTAAGCAGCTGGCTAGTCTAGAAGGCTCCGCCATTAACCAAGCCAAAGAAAGGCTTGCCTTTGAAGTGACTAAAATCGTTCATGGAGCTGAAGCTGCTCAAAAAGCCCAACAAGCGTCTCGAGCACTATTCGCAGAAGGCAACAAGATGGAAGACGTTCCTCACACTGAGATGGAGAAAGCACTTTTTACAGAAGGTATAGCGCTGGTTGATCTGATGCTACAAACCAACCTCGCTCAGTCAAAGAGCGAAGCGCGTCGTCTAATCAAACAAAACGGCATTAGCCTTAATGACGAAAAAGTACAAGATATCGCGCAAGTTCTCACTTTAAACGACTTTGCAGATGGTCAATTAATGCTCAGAAAAGGTAAGAAAATCTATCACCAAATCCGCTTAATTTAATAATTGCATAAAAAGAGCATTATTTTATCCCTCGTCGGATTCATAATGCTCTTCTTCTGTTATGATTGGATGATTATTTCTTGATACTGAAAAACGGCTGTTCAAAATACTTAAGAGGGAATTTCTATGAAACGAAAATTTCACTATGCTTGGTTGATGTTGCTAGCCTGCTGTTCCTTGATGTTTGTAACGGCCTTTTCTTCGACTGTGTTCTCAAATTTTTTGAAACCTATTTGCGATGATTTAGGTTTTGAGCGAACGGCCTTTTCCATGAATTATACCATTATGGGCTTGGTCTCTGTTGTGTCGATGACAATCGTGGGACGCAACCTCAAGGCCATCGGAATTAAGAAATTCATTGTAATTGGCGGCACGATCATTGGTCTATCTTTTTTTGCGATGTCCCGCGCGACTGAAATATGGCATTTCTATGTTTGCTCAATATTTATAGGGATGTTTGCGGCAACCCTCTCGATCTTAGTTACCTCTATTGTTTTGAATAATTGGTTTGTAAAGAGCAAAGGCTTCGCTATTGGGTTAGCGATGTCCTGTTCTGGACTTTCTTCAGCGATTTTCAGCCCAATTGTTGTTCGGCTGATCGAAAATAGTTGGCGAGGTGGCCTCACCTTTTTAGGTGTACTCGCCCTTGTTTTCACCATTCCAGTAGGTGTTTTCATCATTCGACTGCATCCTAGTGATTTAAATAGGGTTGCCTATGGTCTTGGTGAAGTTGAGGGAGAAACGAATCAAAACTGGCAGGGCGTTTCTTATGAAAAAGCAAAAAAGCAGATTTCATTCTACACCATGTTTTTCGCGATTTTTGCTTTGAATCTTTTTGCAGGCGGTTATTCCAGCCATTTTTCTGCACACATGGGCAGTGTCGGACTCAGTTCCCAACAAATTGGCTCCTATATGAGCATCATGGCCATCGTATTGGTCTTTGCCAAAATCAGTTCTGGCTTTATCTATGATCATTTAGGTCCGATCCCCATGACCCTATTGGTAGTCGGTGCTTCCTGTATAACAAGACTCTGGATCCCCAGTTCGATCAATTCGAGCTATTTTGTGTTCCCAGTTGCCTTATTAGGCGTGAGTCTGGTGGTAGGAACCGTCTTCCCATCCCTCTATGCTTCAAGATTATTCGGGGAATTTGATTATGGTAAGATTTGCCCGTTGTATGTTGCCGCTTCAAGCATCGGCTATGCACTCAGCAATCCATTATACGGTTGGTTTTTCGATCGAACTGGCTCCTACAACAGCATTCTATATTTGAGCGTTGCCGCAAGTGTACTCATTCTCATGCTAATCGTTTTTTCCATTAAGTCAGCAAGTAAATTAAGGGAAAACCAGCCCCCAAGCATCCGTAATGATTCTATATGGGCACAAGTCTAGCGCGCTAAAGCGGTTTTGCCCTATTTTAAACACGAAAGGACCATCGTATGTGCATGCATCCATGCCTCACCGCGATGGTCCCTTTTTTTATTGTAATTGCTTGGTTTGACTATACTCAACCAGCATTTTACCGACTTGCAACGCCATTTTTAGCTGCAATTCCTTATTCTGTCGTTTAACGGCTAAATGGTATTGATCATCAAATCTCAAATAGCGATTGTAATCACTAAATCGGCTCAAAGCCTCTGGAGTTCCTGCTCCAGATCCCCCTGCTGCAACGATGAAAGCGGCTACTTTATTCATCAACAGCTTATCTGCTCTCGTCGGCCATTCCATGCGTCTTATGCGATCTAGAAACCGCTTCATTGACTCACTTAAATCACGAAAATAGACCGGTGTCGCCAAAACGATGATATCGGCTTGTGCCATTTTTTGATACAAAATAGGCACATCATCGTTGATCACACAGGGTAGTCCATCCCAGCAAACCCCCCACCCGCCACGACAGGCTAGGCAAGGATCAACATTGCGATAATTTAGATGAACGAGTTCTATCGTTGCGCCTTGCCCCTTGGCACCTATTAGTACCTGCTGACAAAGTTGCGCAGACAACCCAGTGCGATTAGGGCTGGATTGAATCGCTAGTACTCTCATATTTATTTACGTGTACTAACGTAGAAATTTTCAGGGAACCGATCCCCTGGTTTGACATTAGCCTGATATTCCACTTCAATATCGAGCATTTCAGTAACAAATACACACATGACACCCTTCACCCGTGTACCCTCTTCTAAATGACCACCAAACATAGCCGTATCCCAGGCTCCGCCTGCAGCAAAGTGCATAGCGACAAAGGTTTCTTCTGTACCATCCTTCTTGGGCCGCTGACTAATCATCCCACCAATGGCACAGAGCATGGCAAGATTGTGGTTTGTGGCTGCAATTTCTTGATGCCAATCTTCTGGATCATGAACATTAGGCACCCATTTATCATATTTGGTGGGCTGAAATGCCCCCATAAAAGTCGCATGGATTTTGCCAAACTTGATGTCTTTATCGATAGCAAATTGACGAATTGCTAACAATGGATCCGCACCAGTCGTTAAACGAATAATAAACTCACGGCCACGAGTAGCCTCACAACTATGGTATTCGCTGGGGTTGCTTGCATCCTTCTCCCAATCATGTTTAGGTTTTGTCACACTAATCCCTCCTTGATGTTTATCACATCATAACTTCTCTGCAAAAATGCTAATTCCTGCTAGTTAAGAAAAATTCTAAGAGCGAAATGGCCAACACCGCTTCAACCACCGGGACCGCTCTCAGAGCGATACACGGATCGTGCCTTCCCTCAATCACTAGGTCTGTGTTTTGCTTACTTCTCAAGTCAATTGTTTTTTGTTTCAGGGCAATCGATGATGTCGGTTTAAAAGCGACCTGAACGATGATCGGCATGCCCGTGCTAATCCCGCCCAGTGATCCCCCATGCTGATTCGTCGTTGTCACCACTGCGCCATCCGCATAGGCCCATGGATCATTCGCCTGACTACCTTGCATCTGCGCTAAATCTTTGCCCCTGCCAAACTCCACACTCACGACAGCTGGAATCGCAAACATCAGCCCCGCAACGACTGATTCCACCCCTCGGAAAAACGGTTCACCGAGTCCAGCCGGTACGTTGATCGCAATCGCTTCTACTAGGCCTCCACAGGAATCGCCAGCATCGCGTAAATCGCGGATCTTCTGGCGGATTTCCGTGGCAAATTGGTCATTAATAACGGGAATATCACTGTGAGCTAACCGTGTCAACACTGTGCTGCTTTCGCCCAGTGGATTAAATCTTTGGCTTTTTAAGTCGCCAACCTCCGTGATATGCCCCCCGATGATGATTCCCTCTGTGGCCAAAATCTGCCTTGCTAGTGCACCCGCAAACACCAAGGGTGCCGTAAGACGGCCTGAGAAAAGCCCGCCCCCTCGATAATCGTTGAAGCCCTGATACTTAATATAGGCCGAGTAGTCTGCGTGTCCTGGCCTTGGTTTATATCTTAATTCCTCATAGTCGCGAGAGCGTTGATCTTGCGCGGGAATCCAGGTCATTAATGGCGCACCTGTGGTAACCCCATTAAGCAGCCCACTCAGAATTTGGTAGGCATCTGATTCTGCTCTGGAAGATGTCAACGCGCTACGACCGGGCCTGCGGCGCTCTAACTGTTGATCAATCTGATCTTCATCGATTGTCAAACCAGCTGGTAAGCCATCGATTACAATTCCCACACCTGCCCCATGCGACTCGCCAAATAAAGTTAAGCGATAATTTTGCCCCCAACTCGCTGCCATTTGCAATCCTCCACTTTTCTCTTTATTGATTTTATTGTATCCTTATTTAAGCATCATGCCTAGTGCTAAAGCAGGGTTTAATGGTTTAACAGCGAATAGGTTAATATGAAATTTAGGAAGGTGAAAGAAATGAGTATGATTGAAAAACGTTTACAAGAGTTAGGTTACGAATTACCTGAAGTGCATACGCCAATGGGATTATATATACCAGTTAATCGTGTGGATCACTTGGTTTACACGTCAGGACAGGGTTCTCTCCAACATCGCGGGAAAATTGGGAAAGACTTCACTATTGAGCAAGGACAGGAAGCGGCACGTTATTGCATGTTGCAATGCTTAGCCTGTATCAAGAAGGAGATTGGCGACTTAGATAAAATCGATAAAGTGTTCAAAGTCTTAGGCTTTGTTAATAGTGCTCCTGGTTTTAATCAGCAGCCGCAAATCATCAATGGAGCCAGCCAACTGCTTCTTGACGTCTTAGGTGAACGCGGTAGACATGCCCGTTCCGCAATTGGGTCAAACGAACTCCCTGGTGATGTAGCCGTAGAAATTGAAATGATCGTAGCGCTAAAGAAAGAGTAGCAAATAGTATGAAACAATTGATTACTGCTCTCTCTACTCAAGCCCGCCTACTTGGCGCAGATCTCATTGGCGTAACTGCCACAAGCTCTATACTGGACCATCAAAATGGCCTGTCTAGCGAACTAATCGAGCAGTATGAGAAAGCCATCAGCATTGGTTTTGTTTTGCCTAAGTCGCTCATGCAAACGATCGTAAGCCATAGTGAACTGCCCAATCTCTACCCCCACTACCTAGCTACCGTGGTGATACCGACCCTTGATCGCGTCGCATTATTGATTGCTAACATGCTGGAGAAAGCCGACTATATGGGGCTGGCACTTCCCACAGATTTATCTGCTTTAGATGGTGCTCATCCTTACTATCTACATAACCTAATAGGGTCTTATGCGGGTCTAGGTTGGTTAGGCAAACACAATCGCTTAGTCAATCCTAAGTTCGGTTCTCGAGTGATGGTGACGACCATTTTAACCAATGCAGAGCTGGAAGAAACTGAACCAGTTGCTAATGCCTGTGGCCAGTGTACAATCTGTACCGATAATTGCCCTGAAAAAGCGTTAAGCGGCTTACCTTTTCATCCGCTTCATGATCCTGATGATCGTCATGACAGCAAACTTTGCCGTGGAACCACTTGCCAAATCTGCTTAGCACTCTGCCCGTATAATCAATAGCACGCTCATCCTTAAAAGGAAGGGTGTAGCGTGACTCTCAAGAGATCAAACTCATGAAAGGAGTCTATCATGTTAAAAAACTTAAATTCTCGCTGGGACCTTGATGCTTATTTTCCTGGTGGTAGCGAATCAGAGGCTTTCCATGCTTATTTAGCAAAACTGAAAAAGGATCTTCAGGATTTTCGTTTAATACTTGCTCAAACACCCCATTCAGATGACCCCCTCATCTGGCAGACGCAATTTGAGACGGTTCAGGATTTAGCCAAACGGCTGCGCCACGCCCAATCCTTTGTGAGTTGCTTATCCGCTCAGAACACCCAGGATCATAAGGCACGCCAACTCAGTGGCGAAATTAACACGCTAAGTGCTTTGAATGATTCGATGATGTCCGCCATTGAAGAGCGCCTCTTACAGCTTACCACAGATCAGTTCGACGCACTGTTAGCCACCGATTATTTTCAACCCCTCTCCTTCAACTTGAAAGAAATCCGCCATCGCGCACTGGATAAGCTCTCGAAAACTGAAGAAACGCTTATCAATGATCTATCAACGGACGGTTATCACGCATGGAACACCCTTTACAATACGGTCTCAGGTGCCCTAAAAATTCCAGTAGAAATTGATGGTCAGTCCTTAATTTTGTCCCCTGGGCAAGCTGCAAATATGATGTCGAGTCCGAATCGCACGACTCGCTGCATTGTTTTTAAAGCTTGGGAGGATGCGTGGTCTTCGGTTGCAGAGACCTGTGCTTTGGCAATCAATGAAATCGCCGGATTCCGCTTGCAAGTCTACAATCATCGCCAATGGGCAGATGTGCTCCAGGAACCTCTCGAAAATAATCGGATGACACGTAAGACGCTCGACATCATGTGGGAAACGATTAATCGCAATAAACCTGCTTTAGTTCAGTTTCTTGAACGCCAAAAGCAGTTACTAGGCACCGATCAGCTTAGCTGGCACGACTATACCGCTCCAATGGGCCAGTCTAATAAAACGTATACCCTTGATGAGGCCGCCAACTTTGTTGTCAAACATGTTTCCTCTTTTGGCCAAAGCATGGGTGATTTAGTGACTAAAGCGTTTACCAATAACTGGGTCGAAACCGAGAATCGTGATAATAAACGGGCAGGTGCCTTTTGCTCCAGCTCGCCAGTTGAGAAGCAGTCGCGCGTCTTCATGACTTTTTCAGGATCGACACGCAATATCTCAACGATGGCTCATGAACTCGGTCACGCCTACCATCAATCCGTCATGAATGAGCTCGCTCCCATTTCACAGCGCTATGCCATGAATGTCGCCGAAACAGCTTCGACTTTTTCTGAATTAGTGGTCTCAGCGGCAACGTTAGCAGCCGCTGAAAGTGAAGAAGAGCGCATTGCCTTATTAAGTGCAAATCTCCAGCGTGCGGTTAGCTTGCTGATGAATATACAGTCTCGCTTTCTTTTTGAGACGCGATTCTACGAGCGTCGCCGCGAAGGTTATGTCAGTGTGCCGGAGCTGAATCAGTTAATGGTTGACGCCCAAAAAGAAGCGTTCTGTGATTCCTTAGATGAGTATCATCCCCATTTCTGGGCTTCGAAACTCCATTTCTATAGCACCCGCACTCCCTTCTACAACTTCCCTTATACATTTGGCTATTTATTTAGCGCAGGGGTCTATGCCCGCGCTTTAGCCGAAGGAACGGCCTTTGAGGCTAAATATCAAAGCCTTCTACGTGACACGGGACGCATGAGGGTAGAAGATTTAGCGCGTAAACATCTAGGCGTGGATATTGAATCTGCTGAATTTTGGCAGGATGCCATCGATAATGTGCTCAGCGGACTTCCTGAGTTCCTCAAACTCACAAATTAGAACTCCATAAATGGGTGATCTCGTTGTTGCTCGAAAAAACACTTACTCAGCATACGAGATTGTATAGCATCGCTTCGTGTTTTTGCTCGCGCCGTGACATCTCCACATTTCTGAAATTCTAAAGTCTAAATTAAGCACTTCGTCTTGCAACGGAGTGCTTTTATAAAGTTTTGATAGTTGTCAGTAGTCAGGGTGATAAATTCCCTTCTATTGCAAAAATAGATGAATACACCTTTCAACTTTCGACTATCTACTATCCACTATCTACTACCAACTAAGCCAAGTTGCCAGAATGTAGTTGCGTTATTACGCCCTACATACTATAATAAATGGCGGTGATAAATATGGATCCTATTGCATTTGAAATTGGGCCTTTTGCGGTCCGCTGGTATGCCTTACTCATTAATCTGGGAATCATCTGCGCATTAATACTCGCCTATTTTCGAGTAAAACATGCTAACGAGAACCCCGATCATATCTTTGATATTTTAGTTTACGCGATACCTGCTGGTATCATTGGCGCACGCCTCTATTACGTTGCTTTTAATGTTAGCTACTATTCTCAATACCCCTCTGAAATTTATAAAATTTGGCATGGGGGTTTGGCAATTCATGGCGCATTAATCTTTGGCATCTTAGCGGCTTACCTTTACACACGTAAAAAAGACATCAACTTCCCGCTCTGGGCTGACCTTGCGGCACCCTGTCTTCCACTGGCGCAGGCCATCGGTCGCTGGGGAAACTTTGTTAATCAAGAAGCCTATGGTTATGTAACGAATGTTCCCTGGGCCATGTATATTGATGGGGCTTATCGTCATCCCACCTTTCTCTATGAGTCTTTTTGGAACCTAGGTCTAGTACTTTTCTTAATCTGGTATCATCGCCATAAGAAAAAATTTGACAGTGAAGTAATGGCCATGTACTTTATTGGTTATTCTTTAGGTCGATTCTGGATTGAAGGATTGCGAACGGATAGCCTGATGTTGGGACCCTTGCGAATTGCTCAAGTTGTCAGTCTACTAACGATTATCGGTGGAACAGCGTATATCTGGTATCGTCGAAAGGCACTGTCTCAAAACCCCCCTCCCCTAAACAATCTCTAGTCCACTCTGATTTATTAAATCATAAGGGACTCAGGATAATTCCTGAGTCCCTTTTATTATAATAAAGTAATTCAACCTATTTTGTTCAAATTTATTTTTTGTTCAGTTATTTAGCTAAAAGCAATCTCAGAGCATCTCCTAATCGTTTTAAGCCAATCACAATATTCTCTTCTGATGCATTCGAGAAATTGAGGCGGAAACAATTCTTTCGACCGTCTACAAAGAAGGTTTCACCAGGAACAAAGGCTACTTTCTCTGCGATTGCCATGTTGAATAAGTCGCGAGCATCATAGCCTGAAGGTAGTTCAGCCCAGATAAACAAGCCACCTTCTGGGAAGTTCCATTTTACTTCAGCGGGAAAGTTCTTGGTCATCTCGGCTAGGAATAAATCCCGCTTGCCCCGATACAAGGTCTTTACATCCTCAATATGGGGTTCGTATAGTCCTTGATTTAGATATTCTGAGACAATGGCCTGCGAGACCATGCTAGTGTGCACATCGGTGCCCTGTTTGCAAATCTTAATCTTATTAATCAGATCTGGTGATCCAATCGCATAGCCGACTCTTAAACCAGGCGCAATGGTTTTCGAAAAACTACCCAAATAAAGGGTTTGCTGTGATTGATCTAAACTGTAAATTGAAGGCAGATGGTCGCCGGAATATCTCAAATCACCATAAGGATTATCCTCTACTAGAATAACTTCATGCTGACTAAGGAGTTTTGCTACTTGCTGACGACGTTCCATTGACAAAGTAGCGCTGCTCGGGTTTTGGAATGTCGGTACAATATAGATAATTTTAGGCTTTTCAGTCGCAAGTTTCTCGGTTAAAACATCAATATCCATACCATCTTGATCCGCTGGAATCACAACATATTCTACTTGGTAGGTGCGAAATATTTGTAATGCGGCTAGGTATGAAGGGCTTTCGACAGCGACCTGGTCACCGGGGTTTAATAGCGCCTTAGATACTAAATTAATACCCTGCTGCGATCCAGACAGAACAATCAAGTTCTCAAGTCCAATATCAAAACCTTGACGCCTTAAACACTTCAATAGCTCATCCAATAGTGGCTGATAGCCTTCTGTTGAACCGTACTGCAGAATTCTCTTGCCATCTCGTTCCATAGCATTAATAAATAACTTATTAATCGTCTCGATGTCAAAAGAGTCAGGTGATGGCAATCCACCAGCAAAAGAAATCATCCCTGGTTGCTGTGAGACCTTTAATAATTCCCTAATCGCATTCCCTTTGATCCCTTGAATGCGATCAGCAAATCGGCGCTCTTCCATAATAATTCCCCCTATATATTTTCTCTGCAAAGTTCTATTAGTTATGACTAATAAACACGACTTGCAGGTACCTCCTTGAGTCATATGAATAAATATAGTAGCCTTTTTCAGACGTTTCAATCGCCCAGAACGTGATTTGATTACTGCTGGGAATCCTCACCTGTCTCATTGGGGATCGTGTCAAATTAATAGCCCCTAAATAGCGCACCGAATAGCGATATTCTGAAATTTGAGAGGCGACGATTAAGTACTCGCCATCTGCAGAAAGTAGCGGATGAGGCGCCATATAACCGGTATGGTCCGTTTCCTCAGGATCCAACAACACAGTGCCGTCACTGATTGAACAAGCTTGAATGATGATGCCTCTTTCAGACACAACAACAAAACTGGCAATATCAGGGCCTAGCAAGATCACAGCTCTGGAGACACTCGCATAATCCGCTTTATCCTCAAATAATGGCAGTCGTTGTTGCCACAATAATTTATTATCAGAAAAGCAATAAGCGACGCTATTCGTATCAACCGCAACAATAAAGCCTTCTTTATTTATTGATATATCCAATAAATCGGTTTGTTCGATAAATTCAGGAGAGATATTACCATTTTCGCGATCAACGAAGAGGATCTTGCCATTATCTGCAATGTCCAATACTTCGCCATCGGTCTGTAAAATAGTCTGCTCCGACAGAATATCGTAAACTAGACTTTGGTCAGCATCATTCGTTAATGCCACATATCGCCGATTAGGCGATAAATTAATGATATATCCTGGATTATTAACCACTGAAACTTCTTTACCATTCACATCATAGGTATAAAATTTTTGGCCATCGGTAAAGATAATAATCCCCTCTTCGCTAGAACCACCCACAAAATTAGAACCTATTGGAAGGTCTATTGAATAGTATTTGCTGCCGCCTATCCATATTTCACACACATATTTATCGATTTGGGTAAAGACCAAGGCGACCCCCTCATCGACTAAAGGATAGATGTTAATAAGGGATTTGGGGAGTACATTAAATGAGCCACCCATTGATTGACTCTTAATCACACTAGCTCCGGAGGATGCCGTGTATAGCGTTCCGCTCGCATGTTCCTCTACAAAGCTATCCATCTGTTGACTCAAGAAAAACACACTCAATAGCACAACTACAGCGGTAATCACTACCCCCATCTTTCCTTTGCGCTTTGTTGATTTAGACAAACTCAGGAGGATCCCTCTAGTAATACTAGCAGGAACGTTAGGGACGATTGTGCCATTGACACTAAAGTCTATTCTTTTTTTGCTACATGCACGAATAAGAGATTTCTGGAGAAACCTCTCTGCATTTTGCCATCTATATCTTTTAATAATATCATTGTATAATCGCACAAACACATCCTGTACAGCTTCGTCTACTTTATCCTCGTTTAGATCGCGCTTTGCGGCTGCATAAACATGCCCTATTGAGCTTTCTATTAAAGGCAAAAAAAGCTGTAATTCGCCTCGTTTAATGCGCAACAACTGTTCCCTCATGAGTATCCTCCGTCAAAATTACAAATATTACATAAACCTGTTTATTTATCCGCTATTACTCAGTAGAAAAACCGGAATAACCGGTTTTCTAAATTTTATTCTTTTTCAAATAGTTCTTTGCCAACACCGCATAATGGGCAAACCCAATCGTCTGGCAAATCGTTAAAAGCTACGCCACCTTCTTCAGCAGGGTCGTAAACATAACCACAAACTGAACATACATACTTATCCATGAAATACCCTCCTTCTTAAGCAACTATATTATAACCTCTTTTTGGCTTTTTGTCATGCAGTTTAGCAAACAACCGACTAAATGTCGTGGTCAACCTATAATTGCAAATAATCTATGTTACAATATTAACACTTACGATGCCCCAATGCTATAATTTTAGGAGTGTATTTATGAAAATTGGCTGTCACCTCTCCATTGCTAAAGGCTTTCCCAGCGCTTACAAAATGGCAGAAGCCATTGAAGCTACGACATTTCAATTCTTCTCACGTAACCCTAGAGGAAGTAGAATACGTCAAATTGAATTGCCTGAAAAGAATGAATGGCTTGAATTGCTCGCAAGCGGCACATTACGTCCAATCGTTGCCCATCTCCCCTATACGGTTAATGCCGCCAGTCCAGAAATAAAGAAGCGGGACTTTGCACGCCATATAATCCTCGCAGATTTAAATAGAATGAATGAATTACAGGTCGATTATTTAGTGATGCACCCCGGCAATTTTACCTCAGGTACAAGGGCGAGCGGTCTCAAAATGATTATCAATACGCTATCTTATGTTTTTGAGCACTATCAAGGAGACACCATCCTCTGTTTAGAAACGATGTCTGGCAAGGGGACAGAACTTGGCCGAACGATTCAAGAACTTGCTATGATTATTAATACTCTAAATGTCCCACATCTTGGGGTGTGTCTTGATAGCTGTCATCTCTTTGCGGCGGGCTATGATTTTGTGCAGTCCAGTCATGTTCAGAGACTTGTTGCGGATATCCATCACCATATCGGGTTTGACAACGTCAAATTATCCCATCTGAATGATTCTTTAGAAGATTGTGGCAGTCATAAAGATCGTCATGCGCGCTTGACACAAGGAAAACTTGGTCAAAAAGGCCTACTTAATTATCTGAACCATCCTCAAATAGCTAAGCTCCCACTCATTCTCGAAACACCAGTAGAGAAACCAGAGAATTATCGTATGGAAATCAAAACAGCTCTTGATCTAATCACATAGTGGCAGCAATCTCTTTAAACCAGAAGGTTCCGTCGATGTAGATGATTTCTTGGGATATCTCTCCGTACTTAGCTAGAAAAAGGGTCATTTCCTTCATGATTTTTTTAGCGCAGGGGTTCAAATGCAGGGTTCTGAACCGGGCGATTGTGGAATGGTCAGGTGGTATTGAGCCTTCTAGGAGATACATGAAACGTGTATCCCACTTGCAAACCTCCTCTATATCCCGTGAAGAATACAGTCGGTTCATACTGGCATAAATGACAAGCTTCAGCATCTGGGTCGGTGTCGGTCCTTTCCGGTTGATTCTCTGATACGTCTCGTATAAACTCTTTAAGTCCTTCTCCGTTTCACGGATTAGGGCTTGTTTTATAGAAAAAAACTGTCGTACTAATTTCTTAGTGCGACAGCCCCTTCAATTTACAAGTCACATCGATTCAGCATTTAAATTACCAAAGAGATGGGCAATTTAAAGGGTTATCGCTTAATGGTCCTAGAGATACTTATTCATGTAGCGCTTCAGCAATAACTTCATCCTCATTTTTAAACCATATTGCCATAGTAAGTCTA